>JAWXTL010000258.1:0-2767 GCA_044433565.1 Rikenellaceae bacterium
AACTGCATCAAAGTTCTCCAAAACAAACTCTGGCAAGAATAAACCTATAAAATCTTCCTTTTCCATACAGCAAAGATAAATATTTTACGCAATTACTCCACCTAATATTCGGCTTGACCCGAACTGTGAGGCTTTTTGAAAAAATGCCCAACCGACCAAAAACTTTTGTCCAGAATAAACCCCCTGGCAAGGGGTTTATTCTTCATTAGAACGCCCCCAACTTTTTATCCCCGAAATTACAACGCTTTTAGCCTCAATTTTGTCCATTACTCAGACTGAAAATCATCTTTAGGTTAAATATTAGCCGATCTACATTGATAAATTGCATAAAAAATTTGTCGCCTTAGAAATAATTTATAACTTTGCCACATGATAAACAAGACAGCAGCTCAGTATTCATACTTTTATTACTTTTATTATTACGATAATAGAGGGTAATCTTTTGTGTATATACTTAGCAATGCAAGAATAATGATAAACCAAAGAGACCCGTTCAATATTTTGATTGGGTCTCTTTTTTTTGATGATAAAAACTATTTCTTATTATGAATGATTTAAAATGGTCTTTGGCCGAAAGACTATCGGGGGTTGGAGAATACTATTTTTCGACAAAGTTGGCAGAGGTAGAGCGACTACGTGCTGGGGGTGCAGATATAATTAGCTTGGGGATTGGTAGCCCTGATGGTGCTCCAGATCCATCAGTAATCGAACGTCTCAACCACGAGGCTGCAAAAGCAAATACCCACGGATATGCCAATTATCGTGGTGACTCAGAACTACTAGAGAGTGCCTCTGGGTGGTATAAACAACGCTATGGGGTGATGCTCGATCCGCAGAGCGAAATCCTAGCACTCTTTGGAAGTAAAGAGGGGCTAACTTTCCTTATGCAGAGCTTTATCTCTCGTGGCGATAAGGTATTAGTGCCAAACCCTGGTTATCCAGCCTATGCCGCTGCGGTTCGTTTGGCGGATGGTGAGGTTGTCAATTATGATCTAACCCAAGAAAATGGATGGTATCCAGATCTTACCTCGATCGACACCACGGGTGTCAAGATGATGTTGATTAACTATCCTCATATGCCAACAGGGACAAAACCCACACAAGAGTTATTTGTGGAGTTGGTTGCTTTTGCCCGTGAGAATAATATTATTCTGGTTCATGACAATCCATATAGCTTTATTCGTAACTCCGATCCGATCTCTATCCTTTCGATCGAGGGGGCTAAGGAGTGTTGCGTGGAGCTAAATTCTTTGAGCAAGAGCCATAATATGTCGGGATGGCGCATGGGCTTCTTGTGTGGAAATTCCGATATTGTCTCGACCGTTTTGCGCTATAAGAGCAATCTAAATAATGCAATGTTCACCCCCATGCAACGTGCGGCAGCCACGGCACTAGCGTTGGGCGATCAGTGGTACACGTCTCTCAACGAACGTTACTACGAGCGAGAGAAGATAGCCCAGCAGATATTCGACCTTCTGGGGATTACCTATGATGCCAATCAGGCAGGACTGTTCCTTTGGGGACGTTTGCCCGAAGAGGCTGGAGATTGCTATACGGTGTGCGATAAACTGCTCTATGAGCGTGATGTTTTCTTAACACCAGGGGGAATCTTTGGCGATGCAGGTGCGCAGTATATCCGTATTTCGCTATGTGCTCCAGTCGAAACATTACAAAGGGTTGTCGAACGTCTAAAAGGTTTCTCGCTATGTTAGCACAGGTTACAATTGTGGGGGTGGGTCTTATCGGAGGTTCACTTGCCATTGCTTTTCGTGAGCGAGGTATTGCACGTCGCATTGTGGGTGTCGACTCGAATGAGGCGAATCGTAAGGTCGCATTAGAGCGAGGGTTGGTCGATGAATTTATGGAACTTTCGGAATCTTTTGTCGATAGCGACTTGGTGGTTTTGGCTGTTCCGGTCAATTATATTCCCCTTTTGGCAATCAAGATCCTCAATAGCATTCATTCCAAAGGACTAAAGTGCGTGGTGATGGATATGGGTTCGACCAAAGAGGAGCTATCGGATGCGATCTCGTTGCATCCTGCTCGTGGACGATTTGTTACGACTCACCCGATGTGGGGTACAGAGTTTTCGGGCCCCGAGGCGGCCGTTTCGGGAGCATTCGAGGGTCGTACGGCTGTGATCTGTTCGGGCAGTGCTTCCGATGCTGATGCACATGATTTGGTGGTGGGTGTTTACCAAAAACTGGGGATGATACTCACCGAGATGGAGTCCGAAGAGCACGATATACACGCCGCTTATGTGAGCCATATATCGCATATCACCAGCTTTGCACTGGCTCTAACGGTTCTCGAAAAAGAGCGGGAACAGCAGACAATATTCAACCTAGCAGGTGGTGGTTTCGAGAGCACGGTTCGACTGGCAAAGAGTGCCGCCTCGATGTGGGTGCCCATTATTATGGAGAATAAATATAACGTATTGGATGTGCTCAGAGAGAATATCCACCAGCTTCAAGTCATGCGCAAGATGATCGAAAAAGACGATAGGGAGGGGTTGACTCAAGCCATCGAGAAAGCCAACGAAATAAGAAAAATAATAGATTAATCAAAAATATTCAAAAAAACGAAAATGAAACAGATTTTTTCAAAACAACGTCCCTTGATTATTTCGGGACCATGTAGTGCCGAGACCCGAGAGCAGACGCTCTGTACGGCTCGTGCTTTGGCTCAAACCGGTAAAGTTAATGTCCTTCGTGCAGGGATTTGGAAACCACGTACCAAGCCAGGGTGTTTCGAGGGTAATGGTGAG
>JAWXTL010000259.1:0-2713 GCA_044433565.1 Rikenellaceae bacterium
ATGGCTATCTTGCCGATGAGTATTACTATGATGAAGAGGGTAACATCACAAAATTTGAGGTAGAGAACAAATCTATCGGCGATCCAATTTCGGATGGTACAATCGACTTTATTGTCTATGTTGAGGATTGGGACGAGAGTGACGTTACTGTTTTGTAGCCTATCGACTTATTTCGATTAACAAAATTAGCTGTTGTTTGAGCCACTGCTTGAATGACGGCTTTTCTGCGCCCAATATATTCCGCAAAGAATCAAGGCTGCTCCAGAGCCTCCGACTACTGTAATCTTTTCGTCTAATATCAACCACGAAACCAGCAATGTAACCAAAGGCAGAAAATAGATATAGGTAGTACACCTGAGTGCTCCGAGCTTGGTGATACAAATCGTCCAAGTTATATAACAAACCAAAGAAGCCATAACACCAAGAAACAAAAGATTGAAAAGCACCTCGGCACGAAGCAACACACCAAGGTCGATTTGCAGTGGCTCAAAGCAGAAATAGGGCAAAAGAGTGAGCAACCCATAGAAAAAGATCTTGCGAGTGATAAAGATAGTCGAATATTTTCCATCCAAGTTCCTAACCACCAAACAATATATAGCCCACATAAGTGCAGCCAAAAACGAAAGCAAATCACCCAAAGGATTCAGTTCGAGAATAAAACTCCCATTGAAAACAACCAAAGCCACACCACCAAAAGCGACAACCGACCCTGCAATGGTCGAAAGGCGGATCCTCGCTGCTCGATCGACAAAGAGTCGTGTAAGTAGTGTCACCATAAGTGGCGCAAGTGCAATAATAAGCGCAACGTTCGAGGCAAGAGTATGTTCTAGCGCACTATTCTCGGCAATATAATAGAAGCTTCCGCCGCTAACACCAGCCACCACACAATATAATTCATCCCTAAGATTTGAACACCACAGCCGTTTATAACAAAAAAACCAAATGCAAATATAAGCAATCAAAAAACGATAAAAGAATATAGAAGAAGCAGTCAAACCATTGTTCAACAGCAATTTGGTCGAAATAAAAGTCACCCCCCAGACAAAGATAGTCACAAAAGCCAAAAGGTGATATTTGATAAGCGAAGAGGGTTGTAGCATAATACAGATCGTTGATTGGAGTTGAAATTATTAGTCGACAAAGGTAATAATTCTAGGAATTATTGTCTACCTTTGTGAGCATTAAAAAAATAACAAATCAACTATTATGAATTTAGATATATTGGCCGCAAATGATATTCGAGACCTTTCGTTGCGAGAGAAACGTGTGGCGATTCAGGGCTATCATGGTTGTTTTCACCAAGAAGCAGCCCAGAAATATTTTGGTGATAATATAGAGGTTGTCCCTTGCGACACATTTGCTCAGGTGACCTCGATGGTCGAGAATCTCGAAGTAGATGCTGGGGTAATGGCCATCGAAAACTCGATTGCAGGTTCTATACTTCCCAATTATCGTCTTTTGCAAAACAGTTCGTTGCAAATCACAGGCGAGGTATATATATCAATAGTTCAAAATCTTATGGTTTTGCCAGGGGTTGCTATCGAAGATATTCGTGAGGTTCGTTCGCATCCAATGGCTATTTTGCAATGTTTGGACTTCTTGGAGGCAGAGGGTGCAGGGCGTTACAGCCTGATCGAGACCCTAGATACGGCTCTTAGTGCCAAAGATATTGCCGATAATGGTTGGCGTGAGTCGGCAGCCATTGCTTCGCAGTGTGCAGCACAGATGTATGGACTTGAGATTGTTGCCGAAAACATCAATACTGTCAAGAACAATTTCACCCGTTTTTTGATCCTCGAACGTGCCGATCATGTTTTGCCTCGTATGGTAATCAACAAGGCTTCGCTCTATTTTGAGGTCGAGCACAAAGGAGGCTCTTTGCTTTCGGTGCTCAAATGTTTTGAGCTTTGCGGATTGAATATGACCAAGTTGCAATCCTACCCTATTCCATCCGATCCTTTTAGCTACCTTTTCCATATGGACGTGGAGTTTGATCGGGTTGAGGATTTCGAGACTTCTATTCGTTATGCTTCGTCTAACGCTAAGAATCTCTTTATTGCGGGGGTTTACAAGAAAGATACTTCATATTCTTCTCATTAATCGTTCTTTATATATTTTATTTACAGGTGTTAGTCAAGATTATTTCGGAGCGACTCTCCCTACCGCTCAAGGGCGTTCAGGGGACGGTTACTCTATTGGAGCAAGGCTCTACTATTCCTTTTATCAGCCGTTATCGCAAGGAGGTTACAGGCTCTTTGGATGAGGTTCAAATTTCGGATATTAAGACTCTTTGGGATCGTCTGCAAGAGATCGAAAGTCGCAAAGCAACTATCCTTTCGACCATAGAGTCGCAAGGGGCTTTGACCGATGAGCTACGCTCTCTTATTGAGCGATGCTATGATATGACTCAGTTGGAGGATATATACCTTCCCTACAAACCCAAGCGACGTACCCGAGCTATGATTGCTCGTGAGCGGGGGCTAGAACCTTTGTCAGAGTTGATCCTTGGGCAGCGAACTTCGGGTATTGAACAGAGGGCAAAGGAATTTATTTCGGATCAGGTCGCAACCCTCGAAGAAGCTATTTCGGGGGCGTGTGATATTATTGCCGAGAAGATTTGCGAGAAACCTTCGGTTCGTTCTTTGGTTCGTCGTGAGTTTTCGAGAGTGGGGCTTCTTCGCTCTGTTGTTGTCAAAGGCAAGGAGGTCGAAGG
>JAWXTL010000260.1:0-2698 GCA_044433565.1 Rikenellaceae bacterium
GGTCGTATGCAGTTTGGTTCGGCTTGGTGGTTCTTAGACCAAAAAGATGGCATGGAAAAGCAGATCAATGCTCTCTCGTCGCTTGGTCTTTTGAGCCGCTTTGTGGGAATGTTGACCGACTCGCGCAGCTTCTTGAGCTATCCACGTCACGACTATTTTAGACGTATTTTGTGTAATATGGTGGGCAGCGACATCGAAAATGGTCTGTTGCCAGCGAGCGAGATCGACTTCATTGGTCGTGAGATAATCGAGGCGGTGAGTTATAAAAACGCCAAAAACTACTTCAACTTCTAAACCAAACTAAGATGAAACAATCAAATAATCTCGAAGGCGCAAAACCTACAAACTTCCGTTGGACCATATGCCTTATGCTCTTTCTCGCAACAACGGTTAACTATCTCGATCGCCAGGTTCTTTCGCTCACGTGGAAAGATTTTATTGCTCCCGAGTTCCACTGGACCGATGAGCACTACGGTACTATCGCAGCATTCTTCTCGATAGCCTATGCTATCTCTATGCTCTTTGCAGGCCGCTTTATCGACATAATGGGCACCAAAAAGGGCTACCTTTGGGCTATCGGAGTGTGGTCGTTTGGAGCTTGTGCTCACGCACTTTGCGGTGTGGCAACCGAGATGTTTACAGGCTTGGAGTCGGCTGCTGCTCTTCAAGCTGTTGAGGCTGGTTCGGCTCTGGCATTTACAATTGCATCGGTAAGCACGTGGGCATTTCTCGTTGCCCGTACAATACTGGCACTTGGTGAGGCGGGCAACTTCCCTGCTGCAATCAAAGTTACTGCCGAGTACTTTCCAAAGCGTGACCGTGCTTTTGCAACCTCGATCTTTAATGCCGGTGCTACTGTAGGTGCTCTTGCCGCTCCGCTAACTATTCCATTTATTGCTCGCTATTTCCGAGATCTTGGTTTTGGTGGTGGCTGGGAGGCGGCCTTTCTTCTAATTGGTGCTCTTGGTTTCATTTGGATGGGGTTCTGGATCTTTATCTACAAAAAACCCACTGAGAGCCGCCATGTCAACCAAGCTGAGTTAGACTATATCAACTCCGACAATAATGACGACGAGCCAACAGATGAACCCGAACAGGTCACCGAGCGCAAGGTAAGCATGTTGGAGTGCTTCCGCTATCGCCAAACATGGGCTTTTGTAGCAGGTAAATTTATGACCGACGGAGTATGGTGGTTCTTTCTGTTCTGGACGCCAGCCTATTTAAGTGACGTATATGGATACTCTTCGGACTCAACAATGGGTATGGTTCTTATCTTTACGGTTTACGCAATCTCAATGCTCTCTATCTATGGAGGTAAACTCCCCACAATCATTATGAATAAGAGCAAGAAAAACCCATACAGTGCACGCATGCAGGCCATGCTTATATTTGCATTCTTCCCACTGCTTGCTCTATTTGCTCAACCTTTGGGAAATTATTCACCTTGGTTTCCAGTAATAATTATTGGTATTGCTGCGGCAGCTCATCAATCATGGTCGGCAAATATCTTTACCACCGTGAGCGATATGTTCCCCAAGAGCATGATAGGTACTATTGTCGGAATAGGTAGCATGGCAGGTGGCGTTGCATCGTTTATAATCAACTTGGGTTCGGGCAAGCTCTTTACATATGCAGGAGAGACAGGCATGACTTTTTTGGGCTTCGAGGGTAAACCTGCGGGTTACTTTATCATCTTTATCATCTGCTCTGTAGCATACCTACTTGGCTGGTCGATCATGAAAATGTTGGTTCCTAAGTATTCTCCAATTAAGTTGTAATTTATTATGGTAAGAGTTACAAAGATACGGAGATCTCTAATACGATCGTGAAGTAGTATTCCGAGATGATCTTGGCAATGGCTCTGCAATTCTTGGTAGTACCACTGAAATGAGATGCAAAATCTCGTAAATTCCCGAAATTGATGAAGTTTCGGGAATTTTTGTTTTTAACTCGATTTTTTGTAAAGCTATTCCAGGACAGGTCAGCTTAAAATTATACACTTCTATCTTGTCAAAGCCCCCAAATAAACAGCCCGTATAGCATATAATTGCCAGTGCTGGGGCTTAACACAATGGTAATTACCTAATTTTGGTGATTGCCCCTCTGCGATAAGCTCGCTACTTTTGTCATAATCAAAATCTAAACTAAACCATTATGGCAAATATCACTATTATCTATGGCTCGACATCGGGCAACACAGAAAGCGCAGCTAAAAGCATCGCTTCAGCACTAGCTTCTCACACAGTATCTACAGTCGACGTATCTAGCGCCTCTAAAGCATCTTTTGAAGAGGCAGAAGTGCTTATCCTTGGCTCTTCGACATGGGGTCTAGGCGATCTTCAAGACGACTGGGAGTCGGCTATCGACACCCTTAAATCAGCTAATCTTTCGGGCAAAAAAGTCGCACTATTTGGAACTGGCGATGCCGATTCATATTGCGATACCTTTGTCGATGCAATTGGTATCCTTTATGAGGCAGCTATCGAGGCCGGTGCTACGGTTATTGGTCAAACTTCTGCCCAAGGCTATAGCCACTCAGAGTCACGTGCACAAATAGACGATCAATTCGTCGGTCTAGCTCTTAGCGACAGCGATTCAGATAACGACAGCAAGCTTTCTGCTTGGTGTGAGGCCGTTGCTGCTCAGCTCTAAATAATTTAGATTTATAGCCATGCAAGTATTAGGTCACCACATATAC
>JAWXTL010000261.1:0-2696 GCA_044433565.1 Rikenellaceae bacterium
ACACCAACAGTCTCAACAAAAAATAACATTATAACCTGCCGCCTCACACAAAATAATAGTCTCACGAGTCTTACGAGCAACACCCCCTAAAGATCCTGCCGAAGGACTAGGGCGAATAAAAGCCTTAGCGTTATGAACCAAAGTCTCCATACGAGTCTTATCACCCAAAATCGACCCACCCGAACGTTCACTAGAAGGGTCAATAGCCAAAACCGCCAACTTATTACCCAACCCCGTAACCTTATTACCAATAGCCTCAATAAACGTAGATTTCCCAGCACCTGGAACCCCCGTAAAACCAATACGAACCGAACCACCAGTATAAGGAAGACACCGCTCAATAATCTGTTGAGCAATAATATGGTCAGAAGGCAAAGAACTCTCAATCAAAGTAATAGCTTGACTCAAAATAGTAACATCCCCAGACAATATACCCTCCATATAATCCTCGACGGAGAACTGCCGACGACGCACACGTTTAAAATGCGGATTAACAATAGGAGGTTGTTCAACACCCTCATTAACATGGAGTGCACTATCATGAAAATCGTGTTTATGATGATCCTCAAAATGGTTAGTTATAGGTTTCATAGTTCTCAGATAATTTGAAATATATAAAAAAAGCCAACCAAAGCAGGATGTCCAATCAAAGAACCTCCAAACTATTGAGTTGGCTAAAAAGTTTTGCTAGTAATATTAAAATTACACCCTATGTAGAGCTAAGTACTATTGCGCAGCTTTAATATCAGAGATGATCTGTTTAGCTTGAGCAACCGAAGCACCAGTAGTTACTTTGCTAAGAGCAGCAATCGCCTTCGAGTCGTTACCTTTGTTTTGGTAAGCAACACCCAAAAGCATATTAGCAGTCGAAATATCTTCTGGTGTAGTAAACACCTCGATAGATTTTTCGCCCTGAGCGATAACCACATCATATTTTTTAAGATTATTAGCGCACTGCATAACCAAAATAGGAGCTTGAGCATTAGCAGGGTCAACAACCGTAATCATATCAGCATAGATCTGAACCGAATCCAAATCGTTCTTAGCAGCCATAGCCGAAGCAGCAGGAAGAACATAGTTAGAAATATCAGATTTTGCATCACTTGCCATATCAGCATAACGAGAGTTAGACTCACCAGCTGCAATCACCTCACCATACAATTTCATAGCGTTATCAAGGTCACCAGTTTCGGCATAAGCCTTAGCAGTATATGAAGCTAGTTGGAAATTTTGAGGGTCAGAAGTATAACCTTGCTTGAAGATCTCAAGAGCCGTAGCAAAATCTTTCTCATTGAAAGACTCAATACCCATAGCCATATATGCAGTCGAAGCATAACGAGCAGCCTTACGACGAACGTCAGAGTTACCGTATTGTTTTGCCAATTTTTCTGCTTTTTCTAGTTTCGCAATACCACCTTTGAAGTCTTTAGCTTGAACGCTCATAACACCGTCAAACATACACACTTGAGGAATCATAGATTTAATGTCGTCCGAAAGTGCCATAGCACCATCACCTTCAATTGCTTCAGCCATTTCCAAAGCTTCTTCCAACACAGGAAGTGACTCACCAAATTTCTTTTGTTTTGCTAGTTCTTGCGCCTCGGTAAACTTAGCTACTGCATCGCTAATACTTTGTGCACCAGCCACAAACGATACACACAAAAGAAGAGACGAAAGAATCAGAGTTTTAATTTTCATAATTTCAGGGTTTGTTGTTTATTATATTAGTTATTGATTAATTTCTTTGAGCTAGGTGCAAATTGACGAAAAAAAAATGAGATATGCAAATTTTTCTTTATCATAATTATTATAAATCTCTTTGGAGTGGTTAAAAATGGATTTCTACCTAGTCTGTTTTTATTCTGTTACACCTTGTTTTGGCGTTCAAAGATTGTGCTACTTAGGAATTTTTTATACTTTATTTCCTTCTGATTTTGAAGAAATCTTCCATTAGTTTTTGGGCTTGATCTTTTTTTACACCTTTCGTTATTTTGGTTTTGGGATGTAGCAGATTGGGAGCTATTTTTGAGAATCCGAATTTATCGTCATCTGTCGCCCAAACGACATTATCTATTTGCGCCCATCTCAGAGCAGCGGCACACATTGGGCATGGTTCCACTGTTACGTAGATGGTGCACCCTTTGAGATATTTCGCCCCTAGAGCATTACAGGCAGCAGTAATTGCCAACATTTCGGCATGAGCTGTTGGGTCGTTTAGGGTTTGCGTTAGATTGTGGGTACGTGCAATTGTTTGCCCATTTGCTATTATTATAGCCCCAATTGGCACCTCATTTTTTTCTTTTGCTACAATGGCTTCATTGAGAGCCATTTGCATAAATTTGTCATTAATATTTTCGATCATTTTGCAAAAATAGTTTATTTTTTTTGCAAAAATAAAAAAAAGCAGTACTTTTGTGTCCGGAGAGATGGCAGAGTGGTCGAATGCGGCGGTCTTGAAAACCGTTGATCTTCACGGGTCCGGGGGTTCGAATCCCTCTCTCTCCGCCAAGCGTAGCGGTAAAACAACGCAAAGCACTGTAAATGATGAATTTACGGTGCTTTTTTTATCTCCTTATATCTCCCAAATCGGCAGAATACAGCATCTAAAACGGTCTAAATCGCTACCACTTTTTTTGGTAGCTTTTTGGTAGCGATTTAGACTATAACTATCTAATCTGCAAAATCTTACTACTCAT
>JAWXTL010000262.1:0-2675 GCA_044433565.1 Rikenellaceae bacterium
CGGGGCGGACGGCTCCCCCCGTCGGGAGCCCCGTACTATTTCATAGCACGAGCCACACCGACAGCCGTCCGAGAACACATCTTAGACTCTGTTTACTATTAAAGAGTCGTGGTCTCCACTGCAAACGCAGCACGAACCTGCTCCATATCATCAAAATGCGAACGAACGCCATTGACCTCCTGATAAGTCTCATGACCCTTTCCGGCTACCAACAAAATATCGCCCGACTGCGCCAATGCTGCACCCACCCGTATAGCCTCGGCTCGATCCTCAACAACCAAAACCCGAGAACGCAAAGCCGAATCCAATCCCTCTAGCATATCATCCAAAATCGAACGTGGATTCTCACTACGTGGATTGTCGCTTGTGAGTATCACACGTGTGCTACCCTGTGCTGCAATACGTGCCATAATAGGTCGTTTTGTCTTGTCACGATCGCCACCACAACCCACAACAGTCACCAAAGATCCAGACCCACGAAGATCGTTAATGGTCGAAATAACATTCTCTAAAGCATCGGGAGTGTGGGCATAATCCACCACCGAAAGTACACCACCCGCAGATCGGAAACTCTGGAAACGTCCGCTAACAGGCTCCAATATACTCAACACAGATAAAGCCTCGACAGATTCTACGCCCAACTGGCAAACCACAGCATAGATCGCCGTAAGGTTATAAGCATTGAACCGACCAATAAATCGAGTCCACACCTGCGAACCGTCAATCTCCAAAAGAGTGCCATCAAGATGTGATTCGATCACCTTGCACTTATAATCGCATAGTCGCTGCAACCCATAGCTCAAACGACGAGCCGAACAATTCTGCAACATAACCATTCCATTGCGATCATCTACATTGGTCAAAGCAAAAGCCGAAGAAGGCAACAAATCAAAAAAACTCTTCTTGACACGAAGATATTCGGCAAACGTATTGTGATAATCCAAATGGTCGTGAGTGAGATTCGAGAAGACACCACCAGCAAAACGAAGCCCCTCAATGCGTTTCTGGGCAATACCATGAGAGCTAACCTCCATAAAACAATAACGACAACCAGCATCGACCATCTCTCGAAGAAGTCGATTGATCGTCAAAGGGTCGGGAGTGGTGTGTGTCGATGGAACTTCACGATCGCCAACCATATTAACCACCGTCGACAGTAGACCCGAAAGATCACCACGGTGCATAAAAAAATGGTGCAACAAAGTAGCAGTAGTGGTCTTGCCATTAGTACCCGTAACCCCCACCAACTCTAGCTCTCGTGAAGGGTCACCATAATAGTGAGAAGCCAACTGAGCCAAAGCACTCAAAGAATCCTCGACAACCACATAAGTCACATTAGGATTGACAGCCAAAGGCTCTCGCTCACAAACCACAACCGAAGCACCTCGCTCAATAGCCGACTCAATATAGTGGTGTCCATCGACCAAAGTCCCAACCGTAGCCACAAACAATGACCCCTCGTTCACACCACGAGAGTCAAAAACTATATCTACATAATCATTGTCACAAGCACCCAAAAGCTGTCGCACAGCCAAAAAATCAAATCTTCCCATATCTATCTATTATGTTTTTCTTTCTTATCTTAATATCAAAACAACCCTCTGCCCCAAGGAATCCGTAACCACATCCACATCGTCAATCTCGCCACGCCCCACAATATCGACCTTGAACCCTTTGGCATATAATATAGGGAGAGCATCATTCAAGGCATATCCACGCAGGTCAGCAATCCCTAGGCTATCGAATCGTCGCTGCTGCCAAGGCGATAAAGCACCATACTCTTTCTGGGTAACACGTGCGATCGAAAGATTGCGTTTGAGACCATCGAGCTTTTCGCTCGAACCACGACTAACCACCAAAGGCTGACTACGATCTTCGGATTCGTACTGCTGGTGAGAGCGCATCTCTAGGTCACGATTAAACACCTGTTCCATTATGCTCTTGAAAGGAGCACCAGCGAGAGCCACACCATAGTAAGGTTTATTCTCACCATAACGCTTAAAAGTTTTCAGTGCAACAATAATAGAGTATTTCGGGTCTTCGGCCGGAAAATATCCAGCAATAGAACCCAAATAGTGAGTATCGCCCGAACTACTCGAATAGCCCGAACTTCCCATGGCTATCTGGGCAGTTCCGGTTTTGGCTGCCACGCCATAGCGATCACTCTTGAGGGTTTTTGCTGTACCATTCTCGACCACACTAACCAGTGCATGGTGAGCATCCTCAAGGGTCTTCTCACTGGCTATATTGCTTTTGATCGTATCGGGAGCAAACTCCTTGATCTTTACACCATCCTGCACAATCTCTTTGACCAAAAGCGGACGCAAAAGAGTACCACCATTAGCCACCGCATTATAGATCGCAAGGGTATGGATCGGAGCCAAACGCAAGGCATAACCATAACTCATCATCGTAATGGTCAATCCATCCCATCCTCGTTTGCCTGGCTCTTTGATTATTGGTTCGCTCTCGCCATTGATCGAAACGCCAAGTCGTTCGCCCAAACCCAACTGACGGATATAATTGACAAATCGACTAGGGTTATTCTGATAGGTCTGGGTCACCAATTTGGCCATACCGATATTCGAGGAGTGTTCAAAAACGCCCAATAGGCTCTGCCGACCATATCCTCCCGAACGGGTATCACGAACCGTAGCATATCCCCCCTGCTCACG
>JAWXTL010000263.1:0-2659 GCA_044433565.1 Rikenellaceae bacterium
CAAATATGTCTCTGGTGGTTCGTCCATCGGTTGCATTGTCGGCAAAGATTGGTGTTCCTGTGAAGCCAAAGTAACGTATGTTCTTGAAAAACTTGATGATCGCATCGTGCTGTTTGCCGAACTGCGAGCGGTGACACTCATCAAAGATCATCACAACATTCTTCTCTCGCACCTCGCCAAGATCTCTATTGAAATACTCTTTCGTAACAACATTATTGAGCTTCTGGATCGTGGTAATCATCAACTTCTTATTGCCCTTGAGAGCCTTTACAAGCGCAGCTGTGTTGTCGGTGCTATCCACCGCACCCTTACTAAAAGCATCATACTCCTTTTTAGTCTGGGTATCCAAATCGTGCCTATCCACTACAAATAGCACCTTGTCAATATCAGACATATCAGCAATGAGTTGAGCCGCCTTGAATGAAGTCAACGTCTTTCCCGAACCAGTAGTATGCCAGATATAACCGTTGTGAACACTATTCTCAACCTTATTAATAATTGCCTCCACCACATAATATTGATATGGGCGAAGAACCATCAAGCATCTATCAGATTGATGCAACACGATATATTTCGAGATGATTTTACCAATAACACACCTATCAAAGAACATAGCTGCAAATACCTCTAACCTATCAATATGGTTATTCTTAGCATCTGCCCACCTAAATGTGAATTTATATCCTTGATTAGCGTTATTGGCAAAATATCGAGTGTTGACACCATTCGAGATTACAAATAGCTGAATATAATTAAACAGCCCTTTGAAAGCTGTTTTGTGGTATCTTTGGACTTGATTATAAGCCTGTTTGAGTTCTATACCCCTACGCTTCAACTCAATCTGAACCAAGGGTAAGCCATTGATAATGATTGTTACATCATATCTACACTTTCTGCGCCCCTCCTCTGTGATTTGGTTCGCAACTTGAAACTCATTCTTGCACCACTCTTTGGTATTCAAGAACTCAATCCACTTAACCGTGCCATCTTCACCCTCAAGTGGCAACCGATCACGCAACTTACCAGCCTTATCAAAGACAGAGCCACTTTCGAGATGAATCATTACACGATTAAACTCATCATCGGTCAGAGACACACCATTATGCACCTCTAACTGCTCTCTGAAATTCTTTCGTAACGACTCCTCATCGTCAATATGAACACGTTTGTAATTCATCTTGACCAGAGTATCAATCAACCCATTTTCTAAGGCTTGCTCGCTTTGTGTAGTCATATCACTATCGGTTTTGCACTGTCAATTAACCTCGTCAGCTCTTACAAAGATAGTAAAAATAGCTTATAATCTTACCAATTGGATCATTTTGTTTGATGGTTGAAGAAATGTTCATCATTAGATTATGTCGTAAACATTCACTACCTCAATGCCTCGATCGGTGGCTTTTCGGATTGTTGAGGCATTGGCTATTAGGAAGTCGTTGCGGTCGTGATAGGCTTTGTTGGTGCGACCTCCCTCTGAGATTGTTATTATTGTGGTGGCTTGACCTAGGAGATTGTGGTATCGGAGTTGATCTGATGGGCTATATTTTGCCTCTTGTCCTGCAAATGGTACAGCCGCTATTAGGCGCACTTCGGGGTGTTGGGATTGAAATTTTAGGATTTCTTCGGCACAAAGCATATCCCAGCCGACTGCCATTCCTGAGATGAAGATATTGAAGCCTTCGTTGTAGCACTCTTCGAGTAGTGCGGATAACTTTTTGCGGATTGTTCTTTCGAGATTGAGGATGACGTGACCCTTAGGAGCGGTTAGGATGCGGTTGCCCGTAAAGGCGATGGTCTTTTCTTTGGTAATTTTGCGCATATCTGGTCTGATTTAGAAGATTTACAGACCGAGCGTGACTAAAAAGTAGGCACGAAACTCCATCTGCTCAACCTTCAGGGACGACCAAGTACCCATGCACACGAACAGACGAGTCCGTGCCATGATATATAGCAAAGACCTCGCCTGTTTACTCCGTGTGCAAAATTTGGTCGTTTTGAAGATTGGAATAAACAGCTTAAAAGCTTTTATTATTAAAGTGTAATTTTTATTCTTTCTATTTTGTCATTCTCAATTAGTTTTTGTTTCTCTCACAAAGCTACAAAAATATTTTGGATCTAGCCCTATACCGCCAAATGTTTGTATGCCAAACCAAGATCAAAAATTGAGGTGACCCCCAATCAAAGAAGACCACCTCAAACAATAAAAACGTCAGAAAGTACAGATAACAGGATCAGAACAGATCCACTCATTAACACTAACCCCAATCCTAATATCTGAACAAATAACTCGATCTCCAACCGAAGGTGAACCATCAACCCTAATTCGTGTGTTCGTGCCATCAACATCATAGTAATATTCCGAAAGATATATACCCCCCGTAGTGCTCAAAGGCAAAGTATAATCATACTCCGTTCCTGCCACCCAATTCAAGTTCTCGGCCGTGAGCGAAAAACCAACCTTTACATACAAAGGGCCATTATATGAGCCATTGAGCTTGTAGACAGAGTAATAATAATTATTCCGCCACTGGGAGTCATTTGAACAACTCTCCCGAAAGGCATAGCCCACAAGATCTTCGGTATCCTCATTTGCACTAGTGCGATAGCGCATAGAGATATACGCCCCCTCGGGTACTCCCTCACCTCGATCATCAGAGAG
>JAWXTL010000264.1:0-2606 GCA_044433565.1 Rikenellaceae bacterium
CCTTTTCGAGCCAAGGGCAAAACTGGGGCCTCCCAACCTATAACTGGAAGCAAATGGCAAAGGATGGTTATCGGTGGTGGCGCAACCGTTTTGCCAAGATGTACGACTATTTTGAGTTGTATCGCATTGACCATATCCTTGGATTCTTTCGTATTTGGGAGATTCCCGAAGATTCAATAGATGGGACATTGGGGCACTTCTCCCCTGCATTGCCGCTCACTAGCGAAGAGCTAACCGAGCGAGGGCTAACCCTCAAAGAGCACTACAAAACCCCAACGCTAACCAAAGCCGAAATCAACAGACTATTCAACAAAGATCGAGCACAGATATTCGAGGAGTTCTTCGACCCCATCGAAGGGCGCAACAACCTATACCGCCTAAAATCGCAATTCTTGGGTCAACGCCAGATCAGAGAGCACCTGCAACAAACCAAACGAGAAGAGATCGAGCCACAGCTATTTCAAGTGGCACAAGAGCGGCTATTTGTGGGCGAGGAGCGTGAAGGTGAGATGCTATTCCACCCAAGGATCTCGGCACAAGAGACCCAAACCTACAAACGACTACCAGCAAAAGAGAAAGAGGCGTTCGATCGGATCTACGAGGATTTCTTCTACCATCGTCACAACCAGTTCTGGGCAGAGAGTGCCAAAGAGAAGCTACCACCGCTAATCGGAGCAACGCCAATGCTCACCTGTGCCGAAGATCTAGGAATGATACCCGATTGTGTGGCAGAGACCCTCGATCAGTTGAAGATCATAACCCTAGAGTTGGAGCGGATGCCCAAAGAGAGTTATCGCCTATTTGGAGACCCAAGCCAATACCCATACCTAAGCGTATGTACCACATCGACCCACGATATGAGCCCCATCAGGCTATGGTGGCGAGAGCTAACCCAAGAGCAACAGCAGCAGTACTATCACCAAGTGATGAATCGCCCCACAGAGTCGGAAGCCCCCCAAGAGCAAACCATCGAGATCTCAAGAGATATAGTCCAGCGACATTTGGATTCCTCGTCGATTCTCGCTATCTTGCCGCTTCAGGATCTCTTTGCAACAGACTCCCTGATGCGAGAAGGACCCATCGAGCAGCAAAGGATCAACATCCCAAGCGACCCGAATCACTACTGGCGATACCGAATGCACCTCACAATCGAGGCATTGATAGCCCACAAGGCTTTTGCCCAGCGATTACGCAAAATGATCCGAAACAAAAGATAAACAATTAAATTAAACATAGAGACTATGAGCGACATTAAACAAATCCCCGGTGTAGTATTCACCGATTACAGAGGACACCTTACACACTTCAACGAATTTGATTTCAAGGGTGTCAGCCGATATTATGTTATCCACCACGACAACACCCAGGTTATCAGGGGATGGCATGGTCACCAATTCGAGAAGAAGTGGTTTCAATGCCTAAAAGGCTCTTTTGTTTTGAGCTTTGTACGTCCTGACGATTGGGAGAATCCATCGAGCGATCTTGTGCCACAGACATTCCACTTGAATGCACAGAATCCTACTTTGCTTTGTTTGCCTGAGGGTTATGCCAATTGTATTCGTGCCACCACGCCAGATAGTATTTTGATGGTTTATTCGGGAAAACCTTTGGCCGAGGCTAATTTGGATAGTTGGCGTTGGGAGGCAGATATGTGGGGAGGAGACAAGATCTAAAGGCAAATCTCTACGGGGAGGGCGGCTCCCACACGCCCCGAGACCCGTGCTACTAAGGCAGCACGTGACCCAGCAGAGTCCCAGAAAATACCCGAGTGTCCCAGAATAATCAATCTCTGGTGGGGACAAAGCGGACGGCTCCCCCCGTCGGGAGCCCCGTACTACTTTCGTAGCACGGTTCACACCGACAGCCGTCCGAGAACACTGCCTTATCTTCGTAAATCAACAATTTTCAAAAACAAAAAAACTACAAATGGCTATAATAAGACCCCTAAGAGGGTTTACTCCCCAAATCGGGGAGAGATGCTTCGTTGCCGAAACGGCGGCGATTATTGGCGATTGCACCATAGGCGACGACTGCTCAATATGGTATAGTGCCGTGCTAAGAGGCGACGTAAATTCGATAATTATTGGCGATCGGGTTAATATACAAGATTGCGCCGTGCTTCACACCCTCTACAAAAGATCCATCACCAAACTAGGGGATGATGTCTCGGTGGGACACAATGCCACTGTCCATGGTGCTGTGGTTGGCGATTGCTGCCTGATTGGGATGGGAGCCACGATTCTGGATAATGCAGTGATCGAAGCAGGGACAATAATTGCCGCAGGTGCTCTGGTGCTATCGAATCAACATTGCGAGGGAAATTCGGTCTATGCAGGAGTACCAGCCAAAAAGGTCAAAAGCCTAACACCCCAGCAGGTCGAAAATATGATACTCAAAAATGCACAAGGATATATGATGTATAAAGAGTGGTATAACGAGGATGAAGTAGATGAATCGGATAATCTATAATCCCAACCCACAAGAGCTACTAGAGCTTTTTGAGTATCAGTATCACCATTGCGACTGCTACGGTCGCTGGTGCGATCTGCTGGATCGTAGCCCAAAGAGAGTCGTCAGTGCAGAGCAGATCCCATTCTTGCCCATCG
>JAWXTL010000265.1:0-2598 GCA_044433565.1 Rikenellaceae bacterium
GCAAATTGTGGTGTGTATCAGCAAAACCAAAACAGATACACACCATCTCATAAAATTCTTTATATCACCATCACCCCTAAATATCATCGGATCTAAATTGATACCCAAGGCGTTTACCCGTTTGCAACTTTGTGGACTCTATTTTCGAGTTCACTTGCCCAAGAGTTATCATCTTGATAAGGTCGTATGGAGGCACCAGCAACTCAAATTCGTTGATGGCATAGAGGATCGTATTCTCGATAATCTCGATCAGCGATTCGGCTGTTATGGCCTGAGATCCAAAATCTGCGTGACGAGCCGACAACTGGCGTTTACCCTCGACAATATATTGCATCTGGCGATTGATAAAGATACGCCCAATCAGATAACCATGATCCTCGACCCGATTATATTTGAACGAATCGGCCAAAAAGTTATAGATATGGATCACACCACAATAGCCATTCAGAGGGTTCTCCTTGATATAGGGATTCTCCCAGATTGGATTGCTACGATCGAACTTAAAGATATTACTATGCATCGAAAAGAGGAGTATATCTCCTGCCACTTGCAGTTGAACCTCAAGTTTTCCACGATCTTGATAGATCATCTTGACCCTTTTATCGACCCCCTCGATCAATTCGTTAGCCTCGACAGCATACTCCTGAAGGATCTCCTTGAGTTTGAGAAAGACCTCCTGCGTTGTATCATAAACATCTTGTTTGATTGCCGATTTCTCTTTCAGAGAATCTATTATTTTTGTTCTTTGTGACATCTGTTATAGGTTTGGGTTTTAGTTGTGGTATATTTAGAAATTTATTATAGTTTGGCGAATTTTGACTAGGCGTTCGAGCAGCGGCTGGGCAAGATCGAGTTGTAGCATATTGGCCCCATCGCTCTTTGCCACCGCTGGATTGGGATGAGTCTCCATAAACAATCCATCAGCACCCGTTGCGATTGCCGCACGAGCTATGGTCTCGATCAATTGTGGCTGACCACCCGTTACCCCCGAAGTCTGGTTGGGTTGTTGCAGCGAATGGGTTATATCCATAATCACAGGATGCCCAAAGCTCTGCATTGAGGGAATACCACGGAAATCGACAATCAAATCTTGGTAACCATAATTGACCCCACGATCGGTCAACATCACATTAGGGTTTCCAGCCTGAAGAATCTTATCGGCAGCAAACTGCATTGATTCTGGAGCCAAAAATTGACCTTTTTTGATATTCACCCATTTGCCAGTCTGAGCAGCAGCAACCAAAAGGTCGGTCTGACGGCAAAGAAAAGCAGGAATCTGCAAAACATCGACATACCCCGCAGCCAAAGCCGCCTCATCAGCCGCATGAATATCGGTAACAGTCGGTATATTAAACCTCTGACCAATCTCGGCAAGAATCTCCAATGCTTGGGTGTCACCAATACCCATAAAAGAGTCAAGGCGACTACGGTTAGCCTTACGATAAGAACCCTTAAAAAGATAGGGAATTCCAAGCTCAGAGGTAATATCGACCATACGCTGGGCAATCTCCATAGCATTCTCACGACTCTCGATCACACAAGGTCCGGCAATTAAAAAAAAGTTGTTTTTTGGATTCTCAAAAAGTTTCATCTCTATATTGTTTTTTATCTTGTTATTCTTAAAATTTCTTTTGCCAAAGCCCCTCTAGCCTCGCTTTGAGCTGATTCTCAGCAGTATTATCGGCTGGTGACCAAAACCGCTGCTGGGTAATTCCCTCGGGCATAAACTCCTGAGGGGCGAAATGGTCTTTATAGTCATGGCTATATTTATAACCTTCGCCATAGCCCAAATCGCTCATAAGCTGAGTGGGTGCATTGCGTATGTTAAGGGGAACGGGGCGATATTTATCACTCTTGACAAAACTCATCGCCTGATTAATAGCCAAATAGGCCGAATTGCTTTTGACCGACGAGGCGAGATATATTGTCGCCTGAGCCAACGGAATACGAGCCTCGGGCATACCAATATTGAGCACCGTATCAAAACAGGCATTGGCAATAAGCAGTGCATTAGGGTTTGCAAGTCCAATATCTTCACTAGCCGAAATCACCAACCGTCGAGCAATAAATCGAGGCTCCTCACCAGCTGTCAACATCCGAGCAAGATAGTAAATCGCCGCATTGGGGTCACTCCCCCTGATGCTCTTGATAAAAGCCGAAATCACATCATAGTGCTCCTCGCCATCCTTATCATAACGCACCGCATTCTGCTGCAAAGCATCCATCACACTCTTATCATTGATCTCAACCGAGCCATGAAGTGTCCCCACCACCGTGTCGAGTATATTAAGCAAACGTCGTGCATCACCCCCAGCAAAGTTCAAAAGTGCCGTGGTCTGCTCGATAGTAATATCACGTTTTTGAAGATACGGATCACGAGTTATAGCATTATTCAACAACTCTACTTGATCTGCATCATCCAGCGGTTTGAGGACATAGACATTACAACGAGAGAGCAGAGGCTTAATCACCTCGAACGAAGGATTCTCGGTGGTAGCCCCAATCAGAGTCAAAACCCCCTGCTCGACCGCCCCCAAAAGTGAATCTTGCTGCGACTTATTGAAACGATGTATCTCGTCGATAAACAACACAGGAGGC
>JAWXTL010000266.1:0-2597 GCA_044433565.1 Rikenellaceae bacterium
GTGCCGATGCTGTATTCTACCTTCCGTCGGATACCTCGTCGAACGCCCGACGGATGGTACGAGCAATCAAGGCCGATCAGGTGATATTTGTCAAATATGAATTTTGGTATCACTACCTGCGTGAGGTGGCACGAAGCGGTGCAGAGTTGGTCTTGGTTAGTGCGCTATTCCAGCCCAAAATGTCGTTCTTCCGCTGGTACGGGGGCTTTTTCCGCAAAATGCTAGGATATTTCACCCATCTATTCGTGCAGGATCAAGCATCAAAAGAGTTGTTGAATAAAATAGCGGTAGAGAATGTAACCGTAGCAGGAGATACGAGGTTTGATCGTGTAAAAGAGATCACCCAACAAACCACAACCCTACCTCTGATCGAAAGCTTCGTCCAAGAGCAGCAGCAGGTCATGGTCTGCGGAAGTAGTTGGCCAGAAGACGAAACGCTGTTAGTGCAACTCTTCAAAGAAAATCCAAAGATCAAAATGATCTTTGCACCCCACAACGTAACCCCCTCGAATGTCGAGTCGATCGAAAGTCAACTCGAAGGCTACAAGGTCGAACGATATACCCAAACCACACCCCAAAAAGCAGCCCAAGCCCAAGTGCTAATAATCGACTGCATAGGGGTCTTATCGAGCATCTACAAATACGGATCGACAGCCTACATAGGGGGTGGCTTCGGTCACGGAATACACAATATCCTAGAGGCAGCAACATGGGGTCTACCCGTAATGTTCGGGACAAACTATCACCGCTTTGCCGAGGCACGTGATTTGATAGAGAGAGGTGGAGCCCAATCAATCGCCAACTACCAAGAGCTACAACTGGGCTACCAAAGTCAAATCGAAGAGCTAGAGCACCTAAGCCAAGTGACCCGAGAGTATGTCACGGAGCAATGTGGAGCCACTGAGCTCATCGTAGAGTATCTTAATTTGAGAACGAAAGAAATAATTAGCCAGTAGTCTACGTTTATTACAAACCACAACCCAAACAAAGCAAAGACAATGAAAAAGTTATCCCTTATCCTCATGCTACTATCGCTAGGTAGCCTGTCACTCCACGCCCAAGAGAGCAATGCCTCGAAACGCCAAGAACGCAAAGAGGCACGTGAGGCTGCCGTAGCCGAAAATGCAAAACAACTAAATGTGATACTCCAAGACAAAGAGTTCTATTTCTATGCCCAAAAAGCCACAAGCTCTCTGCCAAGAATGAAATTCATAGACCTCTCGTCCGACAACTATAACGTAGTGGTCAAAAAAGATGATATATACCTTGATCTTCCATACTACGGAGTAAGCCAATCGCTAATAGTCGATCGAGACGACAACCCCGTCTGCTTCAAAGGAAAAATCACAAGCTACAAGATCTCAGGAGATCTAACCAGCAAAATAGGTCAAACAATAGTGGTAGAAACACAAGGCGATGACAACAAATTCACCCGCCTCACGTTCTATATATTCGACAACTCAACGGCTCGATTGGTGATCCAGAAACAAGGACTCACCGATATAGAGTTCTCGGGCAAGGTCGAGGAGATACCCCAAAACAAGTCAAAATAAAAGGGAGTGAGACGGTCTCACCCTCAAACCAAAAATAAAACAAAACAAAAGAAAGAAATTTATATGAGTAATAATCTACCCGAAGTAATATGTAAAGCCCTAGACGATAAAAAAGGCGAGAATATCCAAGTTATAGACCTGAGAGAAGTCGAAGGAGCAATCTGTGACTATTTTGTGGTGACCAATGCCGATAGTAGTGTGCAGGTGGGTGCCTTGGCCGATAACGTCGAGAAAGAGTGTTTCGAGAAGCTACGTGAAAAGGTGATCCGTGTACAGGGTCTCGAAAATTCACTATGGGTAGCAATGGATTATGGCGAGGTGATGGTACACATCTTCCAGAGCGAGATGCGTGACTACTACCGCCTCGAAGAGTTGTGGTCGGATGCCCCGATCTCACGCTACGAATCCTCTGAATCATAATGGTCAAGCAGAAGAAGTATGGTACAAAAGAAACAGAATAAAAACAAGTTCGATCTCTCGTGGTTTTGGATTATTGCCATTGGGGGTATCGTCTTTTTTGGTATGCTTGGGGGTAGCAATAGCCCAAGTGAAATATCTAAGCGCACCTTTGTTGACTCGATGTTGCGCACTGGCAATATCAGCAAAGTGGTTGTCGAGGGTGGAGAGACCCCCGTGGCTCGTGTCTATGTCAAGCCTCACAAGCTCGATCAGTATCGCCAAGATCAGCGTTGGGCTTATATCCCCGACAATGGTTATCAGTTCTATTTTGGGGTTGCAAACTCGGCGGATTTCGAGCGTGAGTTTAACGACACACTAGCGACCTCGAAATTCCCTCGCACGGTCTCTTTGACCTTCGAGGAGAAGCAGAGCTCTTGGGGTGATATGTTGTTGAATGCTTTGCCCCTGATTTTGATTATTGTCTTTTCGATCTTTATGATTCGTCGTATGAGTGGCGGTGGTAGTGGATCGGGTGGCGGCGGTGGTGTCTTTTCGGTTGGAAAGGCTAAGGCACGATTGTTCGACAAGGAGAATGACACGAAGGTGACGTTCAAGGATGTGGCAGGACTAGAGGAGGCTAAGGTC
>JAWXTL010000267.1:0-2586 GCA_044433565.1 Rikenellaceae bacterium
GGGCTCAGGAGCAAGAGCTTCCTATACGTATTGATTTTGATCGTCATTTGGTCTTTGTCCAGGGGCGTGAGATTAGTTTGCCACGCAAGGAGTTCTCGTTGCTCAAGCTCTTGTTGTCGAAACCCGGCAAGGTCTTCACACGTGAGGAGATCTATGATAATGTTTGGGGCGAGGAGGTTGTGGTTGGCGATCGTACTATTGATGTGCATATTCGTAAACTTCGTGAGCGTTTGGGCGATCATGCTATTGTTACGGTCAAGGGGGTTGGCTATAAAATTAACTTCTAAGAGGACTTGATTTTCGGAGGCAAAGTATTATACCGTTTTTGACATAGGAATTTCCAATTGCGATAGCGAGACTTTTCTGTAAGAAAAGTCAGCAGGGCGGACGCTCCCCCCACGGGAGCCCTGCACTACTAAAGTAGTACATGACACCCGCAGCGTCCGAGAACATACCATATCTTCGAGGATAGAATCTTTTCAATCTTCCGACTACCCAAAGTTTTCATACTCACATTTATCCATCACTTGTGCAGGGTCGAAAAGTTTTGCCTCTACTGCTCGTTGGCTTGATAAATTGTATTATCTTTGTATCTATATCTATTGATACAAACAATTTATCTATGAAACGTATAGCCCTTACAGTTGTCGCCCTCTTTGGCACAATTTCCCTTCTCTCTGCTCAAATCAAGCTAGGCATTGATGTTCTGCAACAAAATAATTTTCGTGAAATAGCAGGTCGCCGTGTTGGACTTATTACCAACCCCACGGGTGTCAACCGAAATTTGGTTAGCACTATTGATATTCTCTCGGGCGCAGATGCCCAGAAAGCAGGTGTGCAGCTTACTGCCCTCTTTGCTCCCGAACATGGTGTTCGTGGCGATATTGAGGCAGGGGTAAAGGTTGAAAACGTGCGTGATAGCCGTAGTGGTGCTATGATCTATAGCCTCTATGGCAATGGCTATAAACCTCAGAAGAGTATGCTTACGGATGTCGATGTTTTGATTTTCGATATTCAGGATATTGGTAGCCGCAGTTATACTTTTATCTCGACTCTGGGATTGGCTATGGAGGCGGCTGCCGAGAATCAAATACCGTTTGTGGTGCTCGATCGCCCAAATCCACTAGGAGGCGATAAGATCGAGGGGATTATTACCGAACAGGGCTTTTCGAGTTTTGTAAGCAAATACCCGATACCCTATATCCATGGTATGACAATTGGCGAACTTGCACAGCTTTATAATCAGGAGGGAATGTTGCGCAATGGCGTGAAATGCGACCTTACGGTGATCCCAATGGAAGGTTGGCAACGAAGCATGGATTGGGAAGATACCGGTTTGGAGTGGGTGGCTACCTCGCCCCATATCCCTCAGGCAAAGACCTCGATCTACTACCCAATTACGGGTGTGGCAGGTGAGCTTCAGACCATAAATATTGGTGTGGGTTATACTCTTCCTTTCGAGATTTTTGGTGCTACATGGATCGAAGATGCCGATGCGTTGGCCGATCACCTCAATGCGATGAATGTACCTGGTACAATATTTCGTGCCACTCACGTTCGCCCCTATTATGGTAGTGGCAAAGGAAAGACAATACACGGTGTGCAGGTTCATATTACCAATGCGAGAATTGCTCCTTTGACCCTGATACTCTATTACTTTATGAGTGCAATAGACGAGCTTTATGATCGCAATCTCTTTAGCGGTGCTACACCCGAGCGTATCTCGATGTTCGACAAGGTTTCGGGTTCGTCACGTATGCGTGAGGCCTATCTCTCGCAAGGACTCGATGGCGTAATACCAATCTGGCTCGAAGATATTTCGACCTTTAGAGAGCAACGCAAACCATATCTTTTGTATTAATCACCCTAAAACCAATTACAATGTATATTCGTAAAGCAGAACACAACGATATAGAGTTGATCCACAATCTGGGCTTTGAGTGCTTCAGAGCAACATATACGGGGCGAATGTCTGAGCCTCAGATGGATTTTATGCTCGATATGATGTATAGTGTCGAGAACATCACCCGCCAGATTCATCAGTTGGGGCATGTTTACTATATTGGTTATCAAGATGACGAGCCTTTTGGGTTTGTCTCTTTGGAATGTCAAGCACCTGCTCTTTATCATCTTCAGAAGATCTATCTTCGAGAGTCTGCACAGGGGAAAGGACTGGGGCGAGTGTTGATCGAATATGCTTTCGATCGGGCATTGACCGATTGTGGAGGTGAATGTACAGTGGAGCTGAACGTCAACAGGGGCAATCAACGTGCCATAGATTTTTACAACAAAATGGGTATGCACTGCGATCGTACAGGTGATTTTGCCATTGGCGAGGGTTTCTATATGAATGACTATATTATGGCAATCAAATTGGGCGCACAACAATAATTCTTTTGGGATGTGTCTAGCGTTTTCGGACGGCTGTCGGGAGTCGTCAAGGGTGATCGGAAGATTAAAAAGATTCTACCCCGAAGGCATGGAATGTTCTCGGACGCTACGGGCGACCTGTGCTATGAAATAGTGCAGGGCTCCCGTGTGGGGAGCGTCCGCCCTGCTGACTTTTCTTGGCAGAAAAGTCTGGCT
>JAWXTL010000268.1:0-2581 GCA_044433565.1 Rikenellaceae bacterium
CCATAGCAACGCTTACGACCTAGCAAAGGTGGCTCAGATGATGCTTAATAAGGGTTCGTATAATGGGGTGCAACTCTTCTCGAAGCAGACTTATAAGGAGATTATGCCCAAGGTAATTGCCGATTATTTCCCGAATGGCAACACGGAGGATATGATCTGGGGAGTTGGTGTAAAGGATCTAAGTGTCGAGGGACATCCGAACTATCATGGACATGGCTCAGCAACTTGCAGCATGCTTAATTTCGACATCGACAACGACATCATCATCACAATGTCAAGACTATACCCAGGCAACACATATGGTGACTACAAACAGCCTCTATTTGACATCATTGATAAGTACTTGAAGTAAATCATCATACTGTAAACAAAAATCCCAACTGCAAAAGCAGTTGGGATTTTTGTTTTATAGTCGAATAGATATCTGTTTGCCTGAATACTTCACCGATTTTAACCCACCGCCGATCAGCTGTATGTTAAATTTACGGTCGAGGGCGATCCCCTTGAAAGATCCTCGGCGATCTAATATCGTTAATGTTCGATCCCTATCGGACCATACAAACTCGATCTCGCTATACTCTCCATTCTCGTAGTTGTAGCTATCGTTTTCATCCTCGTACAAGATAAATCTACCATCAGAGCCTGGATAGATCTTGAAATCGAGACTCTTCCACGACTTCTCGGTCGAGTACTGCACCTTTGGACCCCATGGTAGGATTGTGCCACCCTTAACAAATAGGGGTAGAATATCTATCGGTGCGGCACATTTTACACTCTCACCACCTTGATATTTGGTGTTGTCCCAGAAGTTATACCAGAGAGCCCCTTTGGGAAGATATACCTCTTTCGAGACCTGATCCTTCTCCGTTACGGGTGCTACCAAAAACGCATCACCATACATATATTGATTACCAATATCATAGACATTTTGATCCTCGGCAAAATCAACAGCTAATGGTTTCATAAATGTCTCACCACGATTTGTCACACCCCACGCCGTAGAGTAATTATATGGCAATAGAGAGTATCTCAGATTGATAAATTTCTCCTGTACATCGAACGCCCAATCTCCACGTTGTCCAAATTCGTAGATCTCACGTAGTACCGCTGTGCCATGAGAGCGCATCATCGGGGTGAATGTTGCGAATTGCAACCAACGCACATATAGTTGCTGGAATTCGGGATTCTTAGTTGCTCCGATATATTGGTATTTATAGGCGTAGAAACCACCAATGTCGGTATTCCAATATGGGATACCACACATCGAAACATTTAATCCCGCAGGGATCTGTCTGCCCAAAGTCTCGAAATCAGAGCCTACATCACCACTCCATATATTTGCGCCGTATCGTTGTTGCCCCGCAAAGGCTGATCGAGTCAAGATAAATATTCGTTTGTCGAGGTTCTCGGCACGATGGTTCTGGTATATGCCACCGACAGTACTTAGAGCGAAGGCATTATGTACATTCTTGTATGGTCCTAGATATGTTGGTTTATTGATATTCTCGATACGATCCGAGTTGTCGGGCTCAGTAGAGTCCAACCACCAGCCATCAAAGCCCTTAGATAGCAACCCTTTTTTGAGGTAGCTCCAATATATATCACGAGCTTCGGGGTTAAATGGGTCATAGGGGCGAGTTCCAGAGCCTGGATATGTCTCGAAATCGAGCAACATACCCTTCTCGATAAATTCGTTGTATTGAGGCGTTAGAACACCAAAACCAGGCCATGCAACGATCATTATCTTGGCATTTAATTTATGTATATCGTCGACCATTCTCTGTGGCTCGGGGTAGTTTGTGGGGTCGAAGTCCATTGAGTTCCACTTCGATTTCTCGCCCCAATATTGCCAATCTTGAATTACACAGTCGATCGGGATCTCCAGCTCTCTAAATCGCTTTACGACCTCTACGGGTTCATACTGGTTTTTATATCGCTCTCGGCTCTGGAAGAATCCAAATGTCCAGAGAGGGAACATCGGCACTTGCCCCGTCAACTCTCGCACCTTGCTAATACCCTGCTTCATTGACCCTCCATACATAAAGTAGTAGTCGGCACTCTCTCCTATAGATGTCATACTTAGCCCCTGCTCGCTGTCGCTAATCTCAGCACGAGAGTATTGATCCCAATAGATCGTATAGCCTCTCGATGATTGGATTATGGGGATGCAGATTGCCGTGTTTTTATTTACCAGCGGTAGTGTCTGATCTCGTTGGTTCATACGCCCATGTTGTTGTTGTCCTAGACCATATATTGTCTCATCGGCGTCGAGCAGGAAGTTTTGCACTACTTGATAGTTCTGCTCCTCCCCCTCTATCTTTGCGAATGTCGTACCATATGGCTTCTCTTGTACGATCACGTTGTTGGCTAGATCTTTAAATATAATCTCGCCATCTATCTGATTGATCTGAACTATCAGCTCCTCGCTCTGCATATATATCTTGTCATCGGCAGTTGTGAGCTGAAACTCAACCTCTTGTTTCTCTGCTGTAACGGAGAGATTGGGTTTCGACAGTTCGGAGATTGTCGACGGATGTTTTAATACACGCACAATCGTTGGTGTATAAAAATCAACCTCGAT
>JAWXTL010000269.1:0-2569 GCA_044433565.1 Rikenellaceae bacterium
CACTACTACATATCGTCGTGAGGTGATTCTCCTTGACCAAACGACTCATCTGAGCATACTCCCCCGAAGTTTCGAGTTTGAGCTTCAACCAATGGGGCTTACGAGTGGTATTTACGGGAAGTTGGGGCATCGTCTTAAACTTTTTTTACATACAATCAAATGTGTACAATTCTCAAAGATAGTTCTTTTTTTTGGGCTATCCACACATTACCGAAATATTATTTTCTTCGAGCCTCTTTGCCTCCTAGAGACCATTACAAAATGCAAGTTTTGCTCCGCTATCAGAGAGCGTTGATAGGTGGATGAGATTTTGAAGATGGCGGAGTGGGATCTGAAGGAGCATACTGATAGTATGTGATCGCAAGAGCACACTACGTTATCTAGGAAATATCGCCGCCTTGCAACGATCTCTCCTAGATTTTCTTACCATCGCCTTCGAGTTTTCCATCGCCAATATATTTGAACGAGGCGGTTCCCGTACATTTCACATTAGCCTCTTTCGAGACGTTGGCTTTCACAATACTCATGCCCGATACCACCGCTTCGATCATCTGCGACTCGACCATCAACATCGAGAGCGAAGAAGTGCCCCCCGTGCGAACATTACAAGTGCCCAGAGTCCCCTTGAGAATGGCTTTCGAGCTATTCGAGAGGTCGATCTTGGCATCGTCGGCAACAATAGTCACCTCTTCGACCTTGGCCGCCCCCGTTAGATAAAGATTTACGATCGGAGCCTCGATATGAACATCCTCTAGCGAACAAGTAGTCCCCACCTGTATATTGCAAATATCTTTCGTATAGCACTCCCCAAGACCAATAGCACGAGTATTACCCGATAGCTCCAGATGGCGCAGTTCATCGACCACCACCTCGACATACGGACGATTCTTGCCCTTGAGAAATTGCCCCACATCACTACCAAAGCCCAACCGTACATACCCCTCGTCTGTCATTTCGACCTCAAGCTTCGAGATGTTATCTCCACGAATCTCGATCTTGACCCCCGTCTGATTTCCTTCACAAAAACGCAAATCAAATGCCCCATCGACAATTATACCATAGATCGACTCACCATCAAATTTATTGATTGTTTCGATCTGTTGCGCCATAGTCAGATTGACTATTAGGGCTAAAAGTGTTGTAAAAAGAAGTTTTTTCATCTTTAGTCTGGTTAAAATTACTACCTTTGTTGTTGGACTCTTGGCACTTCAAGGATAGAGCACCCCGACAGATTGTGGGATAGAGTCGCCTATGTGCAAATGTAAGAAATTTTTAGAAGAAATGCAATCAAGCAAAATAATAGTGGGTATCACCCACGGAGACCCTAATGGTATTGGGTACGAGACAATATATAAGGTATTTAGCGACTCTCGCATGGCTGATATGTGTACGGCTGTGATCTATGGTAATCGTGGGGCAGCCGAGTTTTATAAGAAACGCCTGAAGGGGTGCGAAAAGATTAATCTTAACTTTATTGATTCTCCCGAGAAGGCTCGTGCCAAACGTATTAATTTTATTAGCGTGGGCGAGGCTTATACTCCACGCCCGGGCGAGGTTGATCCTCAGGCTGGGGTTTTGGCTATCGAGGCTTTGTCTCGGGCTACCGAGGATGCCAAGGCGGGGCTTGTTCATGTTTTGGTTACTTCTCCTATCGACAAGCGCAATACGGGTGAGGGATTTGGCTTTGTGGGTCATACAGAGTATTTGGCTCAGCAGTTTGGGGTCGAGCACCCTTTGATGTTTATGATTAGCGATAGTGTTCGTGTGGGGTTGGTTACTATGCATATTGCTTTGGATCGGGTTGCTCAGAATATTACTCAGGAGTCTATTTCTTCACATTTGGCTCTTATGAAGCGTTCTTTGGAGCGTGATTTTGTGATTCGCTCTCCTCGTATTGGGGTTTTGGGGTTGAATCCTCATAGTGGCGATCAGGGGTTGATTGGCTCTCAGGAGACTACTACTGTTGTTCCCTCTATTGAGGATGCACAACAGTTGGGTATTGGGGCTTATGGTCCTTTTGCTGCTGATGGTTATTTTGGTTCTGGGAATTACACTCATTTTGATGCTACTTTGGCTATGTATCACGATCAGGGGTTGGCTCCTTTTAAGGCTTTGACTTTTGAGAGTGGTGTTAATTTCACGGCTGGGCTTCCTGTTGTTCGGACTTCACCGGCTCATGGGGTAGGTTTTGATATTGCTGGGCGTGGGTTGGCTTGTGAGTCTTCTTTGCGTTGTGCTATTTATTCGGCTTTGGATATTTATCGTAATCGTTTGTTCTTTGATGAGATTTCTTCTAATCCTTTGAAGAGTTTTTCTCGTTCTAGTGGGGCTCGACGTGAGCGTGATAATGATGCTAATGTTGAGGATTTGTTGGCGGCACATGGGGTTGAGTAATTTTGGGCTATTTTGCTAGATATACGACCAATGGCAATCTATTAGTGGGGAAGTAACCTTCGGGTCGTTCTAATGAAGAATAAACCCCTTGGAAGGGGTTTATTCTGGACAAAAGTTTTTGGCCGGCTGGGCGTTTTTTCAAAAAGCCTCCACAGTTCCTTGTGATTGAGCTATG
>JAWXTL010000270.1:0-2565 GCA_044433565.1 Rikenellaceae bacterium
ATCCATTCAGATAGCAGTGACCGAGGTTGCACAGTGCATATTCATTCCCTTCGAATGCGGCTTTCTGATACCACTTGACAGCTTCGTTATAATCTTGAGTTACCCCTTTGCCGTATTGATAACACTCCCCTAGGTTATTTTGTGAATTTGTATCTTCTAGTTCTGCCGCTTTCTTATACCATTTGACAGCCTTGCTGTAATCTTGCGAAACACCCCTTCCTAGTTCGTAAAAGCCTCCGATAATAGATAGTGCTGTTGGGTCACCATGTTTGGCGGCTTTCTCATACCACTCCACAGCTTTGCTAAGATCTTCGGGAACAATCGTCCCACTCTCATAGCACCAACCAAGGGTATATTCAGCTTCGGTATGTCCTTGTTTTGCTGCTTTTTTTAACCATTCCATAGCCTCATTTTTATCTGAGCTATAATAAAGTTCTGATAACCTATACTGTGCGTCGGCATTTCCTCCTTCCGCTGCTTCTCTGTACCATTTAACAGCCTCTTCTCTATCTTGGTAAACGCCAAACCCATTGTAATAACAATCTGCTAAACAGTATTGTGCATCGGCATGTCCTCTCTCTGCTGCTTCTTTGTACCAATGTGCTGCCTCATCATAATCTTCGGGATAACCATTCTCTCCATAGAAATAATTGTTACCCATAATATATTGATCTGTAACTGAGGATCTATATTTTGCATAGATCACCACGGCTGTAATTACCGATAGTAATAGTACGGTAATAGTTATAGTTTTGTTGCTTCTTTTCATTTTTCAACTAGTTTAAATACGTCCAACTTCTCGACGGCTACGACCTTCAACGCCCGTAAGATCATCGCCAATTTCGACTCTAATAGAATCTGCCATCTGCTGCAATCGCAGTGAAATCGCAGGATGTTGCTCGATGATATTGGTGCGTTCGCCCGGATCTCTACGCAAGTCATATAATTCCATCTCCAAAACCTCACGGTTAGCAAGATCGCCCGGTTGACCATCATTGCCTGGGATCATACCATCATAAGAGACATATTTGTGAGGGAAAACCAACTTGTAGCTACCATCCGTAATAGCCTCCATAGAGTTCTTATGATAATACATAGCAAAAGAGCTACGAACTGGTGTGTCCAACACCTCGCCCTTGAGCACCCGAACCATACTCTCGCCATCAATAGGCAATTTAGGGGCAGAGGCTCCCGCAAGTTCAACAATCGTAGGAAGAATATCAATATTGGTCATCAGGTCATTACTCACGCTACCCTGCTCAATCTGCCCCTTCCAATAGAAGATACAAGGTACACGCATACCGCCATTAAAGGTGGTAGCCTTTGCCTCACGCAATCCGCCCGACGATCCAGCATGATTACCATAGTTCGCCCATGGTCCATTGTCGGAGGTGATAATAATTAGGGTATTCTCTTCGATTCCTTGGCGTTTGAGGGCATCTAGAACCTCGCCCACACTCCAGTCCAACTCCATCATAACATCGCCATAAAGTCCCTGCTTACTTTTGCCCTTAAACTTATCGGAGACAGCCAATGGCACATGAGGCATGGAATGAGCAAGATACAAAAAGAAAGGTCGGTCAGCACCGCTTTGACGTTCGATAAAGTCAACTGCATGGGTAGTATAGTCGGTGGTGAGTTGCGATTGGTCGGTGTTATAGCCCAATACTTCGTTGCCCTCGATCAGAGGAATATCGGGATAGCCACCCCATTGAGGGTGGAAAGGCCACATATCATTTGAATAAGGAAGACCATAATATTCGTCGAAACCATTTTGCAGAGGGAGGAACTTTGGAGCATCACCCAGATGCCATTTGCCAAAGATTGCCGTAGCGTATCCGTTGTCTTTGAGCAGTTCGGCTATGGTCTCTTCGTTGGGATTGATTCCTGTTTCGCAGTTTGGGTTTGGAGCATAGGCAAAACCTATTCGGTTGGGATAGCACCCAGTCATTAGCCCGGCACGAGAGGCACCACTGATGGGTTGTGCGGCATAGAAATTGGTCATCGACATTCCATTTGCCGCTAGGGAGTCTATATGTGGCGTTTGATAGCCTATGGCACCTCGGTGCGAGAAGTCGCCATTTCCTGCATCATCCAGATTGATAAGTACGATATTTAGGGGTCTCTGGGCGGCATTTTTTTCTTGTGTACAACTACCCAGCAGAGCGATAGAAGCTAGGCTCAATAGTGTGGTATATTGTGTCATAACAGATGTTTTTTATATGGGTTGGGTTAATAGTGTCACAAAAGTAGCAATAAGATAGTGTAAAAGCAAATAAAAAAAACGGTTATCGGTACTCTATTGTTCCGATAACCATTTTATACTTTATGGTTTTGGGCAGAGGAATTTCCAATTGCGATAGCGGAGATTTGCCTTCGCCAGAAGGGAAATCTCTACGGGGCGGACGGCTCCCAAGGGTGGTCGGAAGATTGAAAAGATTCTACCCCAAAGATATGGTATGTTCTCGGACGGCTGTCGGTGTGACTCGTAAAGCCATCGGGTTTACGGGGCTCCCGACGGGGGGAGCCGTCCGCCCCGTAGAGATTTTCCCTTCTGGCGAAGGC
>JAWXTL010000271.1:0-2544 GCA_044433565.1 Rikenellaceae bacterium
TGCGATAGCGGAGATTTGCCTTCGCTAGAAGGGAAATCTCTACGGGGCGTACGGCTCCCCCCGTCGGGAGCCCCGTAAACCTAAAGGCTTACGAGTCTCACCGACAGCCGTCCGAGAACAATACACCCATCCACAGTAGTGAGTCGTTTTTGAAAAAACAACCCAACCCACAAAAGTTTCCTGACCTAATAATACTACTTGCCCAACTCTGGTCGCTGAATAATAGTAATCAAATTGCCCTGAGTAAATATCTCTCGTGCAAAATCACGAATATCCTTAACCGTAATACTCTCCAAAATCTCAAGATAATCCCGATAATCATCACGTCCCCAAAAATAATAACCCTCTAATCGACTAGACCAAAAGTCATTCTCATTCTGATAATCATAATACAATTTACGGTAATTGCTCTTCACCTTTGAGAGATCCTTGGCTCGTGCACCCCGAGAAATCATCTCCTCAATCTCAGCATAAATCAAAGGCTGCAAATAATCAACCTTAGAATCATCTGTCTCGTAATCAATAACAAAAGCAAACTTCCCTTGCTCAGCAACCAACTCTCCACTACAACTAACGCCATAAGTTCCACCCTTCTCCTCGCGGATAGATTTGTCATAAGCCGTCTCCAAAAGACCCGCGATAATATTAAAACACAATTTCGCTCGTACTGAATATTCCCAATCTCCCGAATATTGCGTATAAGAGGTTACCTTAGGATTCTCCATCACCGAAGTGAATTCATTCTTAATCTCACCCCCACGAATAATACTATAATGATCTCCCTTGCTCATAGTCTCGCCCCCAACTGGCAAAGAACCAATATAGGTCTCGACTAAAGGTTGCAAGTCAGCGGGCTCGATATTGCCAATAATAACAAAAACCATATCACGTGCCGAACTAAAATAGAGGTCGGTGAGTTTGCGAACACCCTCCATAGAAAATATATCACTCACTTCTTCTTTGTTCATATCCAAACGCTCGGGATTTTCATACACAGTGTATAAAATAGAGTCATAAATAGCCTTAGTAGGTGTACCTTTTATGTTTTTTATGTGACTTCGCACCTTCTCTTTTCCGAGCTCCAATTTATCAGAATCATAACGAGGAGCAGTAGCTGTAAGATACAGCAACTGGAACATCTCTAGTGCATCACGTGGCACACAACTGGAAATGTAGCCATGGGTATATTGACTTATATATTTAGAGGCATAAACATCCTTGCCCGATAATAATTTATTGAGATTAGCTGCAGAAAAATCTGCTACGCCCATATCCGCTGTCACTTGGTAGAGCTCAGCATTCACCAGATCCTCAAAATCAGACAATAGAGCTGTTCCACCATCACAACTCGAAACAATAGACAAATCCGTTGGGTCAAGATCCGAAGGTTTGAAGACTACTTTAATTCCATTTTCGAGTGTCCATACTATTGATTCAAATTCGCCTTGTTGGGTGTCGATCACTTTCGACCCTGTAAGCTCCTCGGTGAAGAACTCGCCCGATAGTTCCTCCTCTGCCAATGGCGGAATCTCAGAAGATCGAACTTTGGCAATCGCAGCCAAAATATCCTCCTCGCTCACCACTTCCTCGCCTTGTTTATCGGGGGTATTTACCGTAATACTCCACCCCAGATCTCCAAGCCACTCCGATGCAGTGGTGTTCAACTGCTCTAGGGTGATATTGTCGATCGCATCCATCAATATATAATAATAATTCTCATCATCACAGATGTTGTTATTCCTTAGGAAATGGTCATGATACTCATCTACATAGTCCCAATTTGAGCGATCATTGCTACTCTGAACCATATTCTCGGCGTTCGAGCGCAACTTAGCCTTTACTCGAGCGAGTTCCCCAGGGTTAAATCCGTGACGCTTGGCACGATACATTTCGGTAAGCAGAGACTCAAAAGCATCTATATCTTTGCCGTAGTCATAGGTCACACCAGCATAGGTAGCATCGTAGCCATCAATAGGAGAGTAGAACATATCGCCTAGACGGTCACGATAAACAAAAGCTCTATGAAATGGAGCTACTGTCAATATATCAGTAAATCGCTCTTTCATTATACTATAAAACATATCCTGCAAAAGCCCTGTATAGACGCCACCATAGGTGTCGTTTTCACTATTTGACACTCCTCGAGAACGAATGGCAAGATTTAGAGAGTAGCTTGTCAGCTCAGGATCGGTATAGATGCCAATCACCGGTTCGTCGTCAATCTGCACAACGATCGGCTCTCTGGGGGTTTGAACATCAAACGGTTTAACGTCGGCCATGGTTGCTTTTAGCTTTTCGACCATCTCATCGGGATCAAAATCACCCACAATAATAAACGCCTGAAGATCTGGGCGATACCACTTATGGTAGAAACTGCGAATCTGGTCATAAGAGAAATTGGCAATTTGATCGTCCGTGCCAATTACATTGCGACGAGCAATAATCGAATTGCTACCAAAATCGGTCAAAGCGTTCTTCTCCATCATACGATTTCCGGCGGTATTACGAGTACGCATCTCCTCACGGTATATTTATTGGTGATAT
>JAWXTL010000272.1:0-2525 GCA_044433565.1 Rikenellaceae bacterium
ATAGGAACAGGAAGAGTAAAGCTGCTGCCTCTTACCTTGATATGCCACTTTATCGTTATATTGGTGGTACTAACACCTTTACTCTTCCTGTTCCTATGATGAATATCATCAATGGTGGATCTCACTCTGATGCTCCTATTGCATTCCAAGAGTTTATGATTCGTCCTGTTGGTGCTCCAACTTTCCGTGAGGGTCTTCGTATGGGTGCCGAGGTATTCCACTCTTTGAAAAACGTACTTCATGATCGTGGTCTTTCGACTGCTGTTGGCGATGAGGGTGGTTTTGCTCCTGCTCTTAATGGTACCGAAGATGCTCTAGAGTCTATTATGATTGCTATCGAAAAGGCTGGTTACACTCCAGGTAAAGATGTTATGATTGGTCTTGACTGTGCGGCTTCTGAGTTCTATAAGGATGGTATCTATGACTACTCTAAATTCGAGGGTGAGACTGGTAAAAAACGTACCTCTGATGAGCAGGTTGACTATATGGAAGAGCTTATCACCAAATATCCTATCGACTCTATCGAGGATGGTATGAACGAAAGCGACTGGGAAGGATGGCAAAAACTTACCTCTCGTATTGGTGACAAGTGCCAATTGGTTGGTGATGACTTGTTTGTGACCAATGTTGAGTACCTTAAAAAAGGTATCGAGACTGGTTGTGCTAACTCTATCCTTATCAAGGTTAATCAGATTGGTTCTTTGAGCGAGACTCTTGATGCTATCGAGATGGCTCACCGTCATGGTTATACTAGCGTTACTTCTCACCGTTCGGGCGAGACCGAAGATGCTACTATTGCTGATATTGCTGTGGCTACTAACAGTGGTCAGATCAAGACTGGTTCTTTGAGCCGTTCTGACCGTATGGCTAAATACAATCAACTTCTTCGTATCGAAGAGGAGTTGGGTGACTTGGCTGTTTATGGTTATCAGCGTGTGAAATAGTTTCGATCCAGTAGAGAGAATATTTTTTTGATGTGAGGGTTCTAATAGCTAAAGGTTATTAGAACCCTCTTTCTTTTTACCTAAAAAAGGCGATTGACTGGCTTTCAAAAAATCTCGATCTTTGCATAAGTGAATAAATCATAAGAAAAATTTAGTGTTTTTTTCTGCGATTTTACGGATTGGCTACCGCTGTGAAGCAGGAGGCACAATCCTTATTTAGATTCTAACAGTTTACTCGTTTTGATTTGCTTAGAATTTTGTGCTTTGCATAATTTTTGTAGTATCTCTTTTGCGAGTATGCACCATTGATAACAACTCAAAAATTAACAATTAACCAAAAACTAAAACTTAAAAAACAGATGGAACCAATTATTAATAAACAGATTGCCGACTTTTCGGTTCAGGCATTTCATAATGGCGAATTTAAAACAATTACTTCGGAGCAGGTAAAAGGCAAGTGGGCTATTTTCTTTTTCTATCCTGCTGATTTTACTTTTGTTTGCCCTACTGAGTTGGTCGATATGGCCGATAAGTATGCAGAATTTCAGGCTATGGGCGTAGAGGTCTATTCGGTTAGTACTGATACTCATTTTGTCCATAAGGCTTGGTGGGATACTTCTGACTCTATTCGCAAGATCAACTACCCGATGTTGGCAGACCCAACAGGCGTTCTTTCTCGTAGCTTTGGTGTTATGATCGAAGAGGAGGGTATGGCCTATCGTGGCACTTTTGTTGTGAACCCCGAGGGTCAGATAAAACTTGCCGAGATCCAAGATAACTCTATTGGTCGTAATGCTGATGAGTTGCTTCGTAAGGTTAAAGCGGCACAATTCGTTGCTTCTCATGATGGTGAGGTTTGCCCTGCTAAATGGAATGAGGGCGCAGAGACCCTTAAACCTAGCATTGACCTTGTTGGTAAAATTTAATCCGATTGATAGGTTATGTTAGATAGTGGATTAAAGGAGCAGGTTCGGGGCATTTTTGCTTCGCTTCGTTCACAATACACACTTCACATAGAGCTTCACCCTCAGCATCCTCGTGGTGCTGAGTTGGTGGAGTTTTTGGATGATGTGGCTGCGTGCTCTCCAAATATTGTTTGTCGCAAAATGGAGGGTTGGGCACTCGAATTTTCTATTTTGAAAGACGATAAACCTTCGGGTGTTGTTTTTCGTGCTATTCCTAATGGTCATGAGTTTACCTCTTTGCTTTTGGCTATTTTGAATCTTGATGGTCAGGGTAAGAACTTGCCTGATGAGTTTACCGCCTCTCGTATTCGCTCTCTTAGCGGTGAGATTAATCTTACCACTTATATGTCTTTGACTTGTACTAATTGCCCTGATATTGTGCAATCGCTTAATGTTATGGCTATTCTCTCTGATAATATTACTCATCAGGCGGTCGATGGTGCTTTGTATCAGGATGAGGTCGATCGTCTAAATATTCAATCTGTTCCTACGGTCTATGCCGATGGTGAACTTTTGCATGTTGGACGTGGTGGGGTTGCTGACCTTTTGGATAAACTTGAGGCGAAATATGGTGTGAAGCAAGATTCGGTTTCGATCACTCGTCGCTTTGATGTTG
>JAWXTL010000273.1:0-2511 GCA_044433565.1 Rikenellaceae bacterium
TAGGTTGGGAGGCCCCAGTTTTGCCCTTGGCTCGAAAAGGCATCGGGTGGTGCTCCTGCTTGGGCGTTGAGGTTAAAGAGGTGTGGCTCTATCCAGCTCTCGACGCTGTGGCGATTGACCCCGATGGGTATATCACCTTTGAGGGCTACTCCCATCTGGGCGCACGCTTGTCTCACCTCACGTAGTTGTTTGTCGAGGTGGTATTGCAGGTAGAGGTAGATTGCTATCTCTTGGTATTCTCCTCCTTGTGGGCTTACTAGTCGGTCGGCTTTTTGGGGGTCATACTCTTTCCATTCTCCCCATTGCGAGTAGTCGGCAGTGCCGTTTATATCTCTTAGGAAGCTAAATAGGGCATAGGGTTTCAGCCATTTTTGGTTTTGGTTATAGAACCTCTGGTACTCTTTGGACTCTAGGGTTCGGGCTCCATCTTGCCGGTAGAGTGCTCTGAAGAACTCCCATTTGAGGGTGTCTACTTTGTCATAGTCTAGTAGCTCTAGGTTGTTGAGTTGTTGGGCACGGTCGGCTATTTGGTGGGCTAGGGTTGCATCTTGGAGTATTCCCATGCGATCTAGCGAGAGGTAGAGTGGGTGCAGGGCATAGACCGAGATTGCACTATATGGGTATGAGTCTTGGTGGGTGTGGGTTTGGGTTGTGTCGTTGATGGGTAGGATCTGCACTACTTTTGCTCCTATGGATGCTGTCCACTGCGCAAACTTTTCTAGGTCGGCAAAATCTCCGATCCCTGCACTATTTTCGCTTCGTAGCGAGAATAGCGGAATGGCTACTCCGGCTCCTTGCCATGGCGAGGGTTTGATTCTTGGTGCTGCTTCACGACTATATATATAGTAGGTTTGGGGAGATGCTCCGTTTAGCTCTCGTTTTCGGTTTTCTCCCTCTTCCCATTGGGTGGTTTGGGGGCTCAGGATTACGTATTTATACTCTATGGTCGAGGGTAGCTCTTGGTAGGGGATTTTTAGTTGCCATCTTTCTGATCCTATTTGTTGGAATTGGGGTGCTTTCTTTGGGTTCCAATCCCCTAGCTCGGGGCAGTTACCCACCATTACGATCTTTTGCTCGGGCGAAGTTGGGGTGGGGTATTTTATCTCGAAGCAGAGGTTTCCTTTTTGGTTCTTCTTTTTCGCTTTGTTGAATATATTGACAAAAGGCGAACTGCTCAGAGATGGATATTCTAGTGGGTCGTGCCAATGATCTTCGATTACATACCATTCGTACTGGGGCTCTAGGGTGATGGAGTTGATCTGGCTCTCTTGGCGATCACCTACCGAGTAGTAGTAGTCGAGCTGGTGATTTGGGGTGGTCTCTATCTCGGTTTCGGCTCTCCATAGGTCGCAGGGCATAGAGTTCATCGGTATGGTGATCTCTTTGTCGTTGTTGACAATATTTAGGAGGGGTGCTTGGTCGGTTGAAGTTTTATAGTGGATCGAGATCGAGAGTTTCATAGCGGTTCTATTATATATATAGTATTAGTACAAATTTAGTAACAACTTTCTAGTAAACCAAATAAATCCGAATGCGATAGCGAGACTTTTCTTGGCAGAAAAGTCAGAAGGGAGGACTCTCCCCCTGTAAGTTATCCCTCACTTTTTCATAGCACATGACCCAGCAGAGTCCCAGAAAAGACCCGAGAGTCCCAGATCAATCAATCTTCTTGGGAGCAAAACGCCCCAATTGCGATAGCGGATTTTTCGCCAGAAAAATCTACGGGGCGGACGGCTCCCCCCGTCGGGAGCCCCGTACTACTAAAGTAGCACGTGTCACACCGACAGCCGTCCGAGAACTCTCCAGCCTCCCCAAAGTTTACATTTACATAAACAAATTAACATAACCCCCCAAATAGTTTACAAACTCCTAACATATCTTTAATAACCATAAAACCTTCAAGTAACATTACCGAGATACTTTTGTGGCGTAATATTAATCGAAACAAATGAAAAAAATTTACACATTTATCCTCCTTTGCCTATTTGCTCTGATTGGGTTGCAAACTGCCTCGGCGCAAGTAATCAAAGGTGTTGTGACAGAAGAGGCTACCCAATTGACAATCCCGGGAGTCTATGTAAAAGTGGTAGGTACCTCGATGGGTGCTATTACCGATATTGATGGTAATTATACCATTAATAACCTGCTTCCAAACCAAGAGCTAACTCTTGAGTTCTCGACCATCGGTATGATCGCCCATAGCGAATCGCTAACGCTTAAAAAAGATGAAATCCGTATCCTTGATGTGGCAATGAAAGAAGAGGCTCTTCAAGCCGATCAAGTTGTGGTGGTGGGTCGTCGCCGTCGTAGTAATGAAACGGCTATGATCTCGAATATCAAAACATCTCCGGCAGTTGTCACTGGTATCTCTTCGGCACAGATCACCAAAACAGCCGATTCTGATGCCGGTGAGGTCGTAAAACGTGTTCCAGGTATCTCGCTGATCGACAATAAGTTTATTATTGTTCGTGGTCTTTCGCAACGTTATAATAACGTTTGGATCAATGGTGG
>JAWXTL010000274.1:0-2500 GCA_044433565.1 Rikenellaceae bacterium
CTGATGGCACCAAGCCTTGGTCTTTTCCGGATGTCTATGAGCAGTGCCAAGAGGTGGCGAAGTTGCGTATGCAGTTGTTGCCTTACCTCTACTCTTCGTTTGCTCAATATTACCTAACGGGCGTTCCTGTATTTCGGGCAATGAACCTAGTGGAGGGGTACTCTAGCGAGGTGAAGCGTATCAAAACCAAACTCGACGGCACAGATAATCCGTATGAGATGGCAAAATATTATGAGATAAAAGACCAATATATGATGGGCGATAATATCCTTGTGGCTCCGATCTTTGCTGGTCAGACTCAGCGCAATGTTGTGCTACCAAAAGGAAAATGGTATGACTTTTATAGCGGAGAGCTAGTGGGCGAAGATCAGGTGATTACTATCGAAGCCCCCGAAGATCGAATACCACTCTATGTGCGTGATGGAGGTATAATCCCAATGATCCCCCAGATCAACAATACCCAGCAATGGGTCGCAGGACAGCCGTTGCAGGTGCGTATTTATGGATCACGAGAGTCGACCTTCGATCTATATGACGATGATGGAGAGAGCTTCGACTACGAAAAAGGAGAATATACCATCAAAAGACTCTCGACCCAAAAGAGTATAACCGATATAGCTACCCGTGGCGAGTGGTCGTACACCGATGTGCAGTGGGTCGAAATGTAATAAATTCGTAAAAGAAAAAACAGATATTTATAGAATATGATAAATCACAGAAAACTTTTTACCACACTCCTTGCCTGTGGGTCGTTGTCGCTCTCTTTGGCGCAAAATATTATCACCACAGCCGAATGGCTTGACCCCCAAGTGGTCAGAGTTAATAAGGTGGCGGCTCGCCCCTATCGTATGAGCTACCTCAATCGTGAGGCGGCGGTGGTTGGCGATTATACCAAATCGGATTTCTATTTGCCGCTCAATGGCACTTGGAAGTTCTATTATACGGACGATCACCGCTCGTTGCCTTCGGGATTCTCTTCGGTGGGTCTTAATGATTCTTCTTGGGATGATATTCAGGTGCCTACCTCTTGGGAGATGCAGGGGCATGGTACAGCGATCTATACCAACCATAAGTATGAGTTTGCTCCAGCCAATCCCGAGCCTCCGACACTGCCCGATGCGGTGCCCGTGGGGATCTATCGTCGTAGCTTTGATATTCCTTTGGCTTGGCGTGACCGTGATATTTACCTTCATATTGGGGGTGTTAAATCGGGTTGTTACCTCTATGTCAACGGACAGAAAGTGGGATATAGCGAAGATAGCAAAACGGCGGCTGAGTTCCTTCTGAATGATTATGTCAAAGAGGGCGAGAATCAGTTGACCCTTGAGGTCTATCGTTGGTCGACAGGAGCGTTCTTGGAGTGTCAGGATTTCTGGCGTGTGAGTGGTATCGAGCGTGATGTCTATATCTATTCGCAGCCTAAGGTTCATATCGAGGATTTTGATGTGGTGGCTACATTGGATGAGACCTATACCGATGGTCTTTTTAAGCTGAAAATGGCGGTGACCAACAATTTTGTTTTGCCTTCGGGCGATTTGCAGGTATGGTTTGAGTTGCAGGACGACACGGGGAAAATTCTTGAGTATTCTTATAGCGAAGAGCCTATGGCGGGTAATACGAAGGATACTTTGACTTTCCAGCGTACGATTCGCAATGTCCGCAAATGGAGTGCCGAAGATCCTTATCTCTATACCTTGGTGATGCGTGTAAGGCAGAATGGTAAGTTTACCGAATATCTTTCGCAACGGGTTGGTTTCCGTACATCCGAGATTGTTGGTAACCAATATCTGGTCAATGGCAAACGGGTCTTTATCAAGGGTGTAAACTACCATGAGACTCATCCCGAAACGGGACACTATATCGACGAGCAGACTATTATCCAAGATATGAAGCTTATGAAAGAGGCGAATATCAATGCTATCCGCTTGTGTCACTACCCTCAGCAACGTCGTTTCTATGAACTAGCCGATGAGTATGGCTTCTATCTGTGTAACGAGGCGAATATCGAGAGTCATGGTATGTACTATGATCTGCGCAAAGGGGGTTCGTTGGGTAACAACCTTATGTGGTATAACGCCCACATGGATCGCACACAGAATATGTATGAGCAGACCAAAAACTACCCTTCGGTGATGTTCTGGTCGCTGGGCAATGAGGCTGGTAATGGCTATAACTTCTACGAAACATATCTCTACCTGAAGGGGGTCGACTCGTTGCGCCCTGTGCAATACGAACGTGCCCTTTTGGAGTGGAATACCGATATTTTCTGTCCTCAATATCCTAGTGCTGCCTCGTTCAAGAAATGGGGTGAGTCGCAGACCGACCGCCCTTATATCGCTTCGGAGTATGCTCATGCTATGGGTAATTCGACTGGTAACTTCAAGGATCAATGGGATGAGATCTACAAATACAAGAACCTGCAAGGGGGCTTTATCTGGGATTGGGCTGATCAGGGGTTCTATAAATATAGTGCCGACAGCTCAGAGCGTTGGTTGGTCTA
>JAWXTL010000275.1:0-2474 GCA_044433565.1 Rikenellaceae bacterium
CCCTGCACTATTTCATAGCACATGACCCAGCAGAGTCCCAGAAAATACCCGAGCGTCCCAGAACAATCAATATCTTCAGGGATGATAACATTCCAAATTCCGATAGCGGAGATTTACCTTCAGTTAAGAAGGTAAATCTCTACGGGGCGGACGGCTCCCCCGGTCGGGAGCCCCGTAAACCCGATGGCTTTACGAGCCAAACCGACAGCCGTCCGAAAACATTTCATATCTTTACGCATAAATTACACTGCTTACACCTTATATTTATCCAATAGCTCAAATATATTTTTGGCTATTGGATAATTTTTTATTGTGGTTAAATAAAAATGACTAAATTTGCCAACCAAACTAATTAACTAACATGAACAATCCTTCCCCCTTTATATTTTTAACTTCAAGAAGAGATGAAACACTTTAGATTATTTATGGTTGTGGCGGTTCTGCTTACAACTTTGCTTGGCTCGACTCGTACATCCCACGCACAATCATCCCCAGGTATGCGTTCAATATTCGATAAAGCCGAAATTGATGACCAAGGAAAACGTATTTATGAATATCTTAACCCTCATCTGACTAAGGTCTCTATTAGTGGATTCTATGGCATACAGCCTGTCAATAGTTTCGACTGGTTTAATAGCCCTGCTTTTTCTTCAAAATGGTCGAATGATGTTATCTACTCTTCGGTTGCTACCTCGAATATGGGAGCTATTGGACTTGGATTTAATTTCTTTGCTACTCCGGCTCTCGAAATTTCACTTCCCTTTATCTACACACGTAGCGAAGGATATGTCTATAAAAGCGAAGATTCACGCTCACCCTATGAGGAGTCTTGGCTTTCGATGATGCCTGGGGTGAAATTCTCTTGGCTCTATAATGATTGGTTTACTTTCTATTCTCGTGCTTCGGTGGGTTGGTCTTTGGGTAATCGTTCGGAGCGTACAACAGGAGGTATTGGTTTGAATCACACCTTTGCTTTGGCCTATCAGATCTCTCCCGTTGGCGTAGAGTTTGGTCGTCGTCTTGTATTTTTTGTTGAGGCAGGATTTGGTACTGCTGGTAAGGTTAGTGCTGGTCTGAAATTGCGCTTTAGCACCTCGGATGATTCATATCGCAAGGCTGACAATTGGTACGAAAGTTATATGTAAAGTGGGGTAAAATTGCATAATAGATAGATAAAACCTCTCTTTATATAGATTTTATTTGTATTTAAGATTTTCACTACTTATATTTGCGCAGTGATGTTGGTTCTCGGGGTTAAATCGTGGTTTGATCCTTGAAACTAGCATAGTAGCTTTGGCATAACTAGATTTTAACATTACAATATACCCCCAGATAATAAACAATTAAAAACGACAATTTTTGTAGCAACTTTAAAATTCAAAAATCATGAAAAAGATCCTATTTAACACCATGGCAACAGCAATCGTTGCTATGTTCAGCCTTAGCAGTGTCAATGCACAGATGAGGACTCCTTTTGAAAAAGTGGAAATTGGGGAAGATGGTAAACGACAATATGTGTACGAGAATACTCAGTTGGGTAAATCTTCGGTCTCTTTGTTCTATGGCTATTCTCCTGCCAATAAGTATAACTGGTGGGCTAGTAATACCTTTAAATCTCAGTATTCGGCGCAACAGGCTTATTCGTCAGAAACAGCAACCAATACGGGTGTATTTGGACTTACTTATAGTAATCAGATAACTCCTTGGCTGGAGTTGTGTTTCCCTTTCACCTATTCTTATTCGACAGGTAACTTTGTGGATTTCGATTTGAATAACTGGAGTAGCGAATATTATGAGACTATTTTGACTTTTACTCCTAATGTTAAGATCTCTTGGTTGTTCAATGATTTGGTGCATCTTTATTCTCGTGTGGGTATTGGTTTTGCTATTGCTAATCGCTACGAAGATTTCAATGCAGGTATGAATGGTAAGTTTGGTTTCACTTGGCAATTCTCTCCAGTTGGTATTGAGGTTGGTCGTCGTGTGGCATTCTTTGCCGAGGCTGGTATTGGTCACTTGGGTATGGTTAGTGCAGGTCTTAAAATCCGTTTCAACCGCTCTGACGTACGTCCTGACGGTACTACACGTGAGAAACGTGAGTGGTATGATGTGATGACACACTAGTGTGATCCGAACAATTTTGCAATTTTCTTTCGCTCATATTTGGTAGATGAAATAATTTGTCTTATCTTTGCACACCGTAAGGGTAGAGGGAATGACTTTTACTACTACAAACAGGATGTCTTTTATGACGTTTTGGAGCTAATGGCGAGGTAGCTCAGCTGGTTAGAGCGCATGATTCATAATCATGAGGTCGCCGGTTCAAGCCCGGCTCTCGCTACACACTAAAGCTTTCTAAGATTACATTTGTGATTTTAGGGAGCTTTTTTTATTATCTGTTATTTTTCGGCTTAGAGGGTTGTTGGTTTTGCGCATGGTCTAAGTCCGGGTCAAGCCGAATATTAGGTGGAGTA
>JAWXTL010000276.1:0-2461 GCA_044433565.1 Rikenellaceae bacterium
GATCTGAACAATCAATCTCTACGGGGCGGACGGCTCCCCCCGTCGGGAGCCCCGTGCTACGCACAGCACTCTCGACAGCCGTCCGAGAACAATCACCACCCCCCTCGACCAAGTATTTCTAAACAAGAGTATTGCCAACCAAATAAAAAAATAGTACTTTTACACCAAGATGTATTACATAGATGTCATAATTCCAATACCCTTCTCGGGCGAAACATTCACCTACTCTTATAGCCGTGATAACCAACCACCAAAAATAGGAGTACGAGTAAACGTACCCCTTGCCTCCAAAGAAAAAGTGGCAATTGTGGTGGCTGTACACCAAACCGCCCCCAATCTAAAATCAATCAAAGAGATAGGTGAAATAGTCGATCCCACTCCGATCCTAACCCCCTCGCAGATCGAGATAATGAGATGGGTCGCTTCGTACTACCTCACCCCCGTGGGACTGGTGCTGATGAACTACCTCCCAAAAGCGATAAGTAGTGGCACCTACCAACTCCCCACCCTCAAGGCCTTCCGCCTAAACGATCGGCTCGACCTGCCGCAAATATTCCAAAGCCTCGAAAAACGAAAAGCAGCATCGGGTGCTCTAAATATATTCCTTAGCTCACTTCCCGAGCAGGAGTACTCCCAGACTGTCTCGCTACGTGAGCTAAACCACAAAGGCATTTCACCCACGGGGCTAAAACAACTTATCGAGCGAGGAGTACTGATCGAACAACAAATTGAACGTCGACGATTTACTGCCACAACCAGCAGAGCGAAAGACCATGCTCCTCACTCCGAGGAGTCGGAGACCCTGTTCGAGAAGATACAAAACGAATCTCGCCCCGTATTACTCTATGACCAAGACCCCGCTCTATGCCGAGAGGTGATCGGAAGAATGGTCGAAGAGAATAGTACCCAGAGGAAACTCGCCCTCGTAGTACTACCCGATAGTTATAGCGCCCCGACCATGGTCGAAGCACTAGGCGATCGCTTCGAGATCATCGAACACCACGCCCGAATCAGTGCCGCCACCCGAAACAAAAACTACTACCGACTATTGAACCACCCCCAAAGTGTTGATGTGGTGGTGGGAACTCGTAGCGCACTAATGCTACCACTGACAGATTTGGCTTTGGTGATTGTGATCCAAGAGAACGATTTTGGGCATAAAGCAACCGAAAAAGCACCCCTTATCAATGGTCGTGACCTAGCAATGGTCGTAGCCGCCAAACACAAAGCCAAAACCATACTAACCACCACCGCACCATCGCTCGAAGGCTATGCCATGTGCAAATATCGACGTTGGGCAAAGATAGATGTGGGGCAAAAAAAAGAGGTGGCAATCAAACTACTCGAAAAGGGGAAAAAGCAACTCTTTTCGAGTTATATGATACGACGTATCAGCGAGACCCTAGAGCAGGGCAATCAGGTGGTGGTATTGCAGAATCGTCGGGGCTTTGCCTCTTCGCTCTTTTGTAATGATTGTGGCTATACTCCTCTTTGCCAACGATGCAATGTTTCGCTTTCGATCCACCAGAGTAGTCGCACTATGCAGTGTCACTATTGTGGCTATACTACTGCTTTGGCGATGAGTTGTGGGGGTTGTGGTTCGGCAAATGTATCGCCACAGGGGATGGGAACCGAGCGTATTGTCGAGGATCTCTCCCAGCTTTTTCCCCTGGCGACTATCTCTCGTGTGGATTCTGATTCGATCACAAGGAGCGATCTCAAAGCCGGATCAGCCACCGAGAGTAGTAGTGCTCAGGCCGATATAATTGTTGGCACACAGCTGCTTGTTCGGGGCTTAACTCCCCAGAGGGTTATGCTAGGGGTGGTGGTCAATGCTGACAATCTTTTTCTCTCTACGGATTTTCGCACTAGCGAACGGGCTATGGTTTCACTTTTGCGGCTTCGCTCTATGATTGGCGATTCGGGAGAGCTTGTTTTGCAGAGTTGGAATATTGAGAACCCTGTTCTACGGGCGTTGTCTTGGGATCGTATTGGGGATTATTATGAGCGGGAATTGGTTGATCGTCGGGAGTTGGGTTATCCTCCCGTGGTTCGTTTGATTATTTTGCGATTGTATGGTCGTCGACCTGGGGCTTTGGTTACAGCAGCTCAGGAGTTGGATCGTCGTTTGGCTTTGATTTTTGGGGATTTGATTTCTCCTCCTTATGAGCCCGTTGTTGATCGGGTACAGGAGCGATATATTTTGGAGATTATGGTTCGTTTTGAGCGAGATGAGCGTTTGGAGTCTCAAAAGGGGTTGTTGTATTCTACGATTTTGGATTTTCGTCGTGAATATTCTTGGGTCGAGATGAGCATTGATGTTGATCCGTTATAGGATAGTGCGTGATAACTTTGGGGATAGAATCATCCGAATTGCGACAGCAGATTTTTCGCCAGAAACCACGAGACCCCTGCACTATGTTCATAGCACATGACCCAGCAAGAGTCCCAGAAAAGACCC
>JAWXTL010000277.1:0-2461 GCA_044433565.1 Rikenellaceae bacterium
ATTATATATCTATCTATCTATCTATCTATCTATCTATCTATCTATCTATCTATCTATCTATCTATCTATCTATCTATCTATCAAGTATTTATACTATTTTAATTTCGTAAAAAAATTATACCTTTTTTTTCTGAACAACTCAATATAACAGATAAAATCCAATATTTATGCCGTTATCATCGAGTGGGTGCAATAGTTGAAACGATTGCTTCTTTGACTTGCAATACGGGTATCTTTGTGGCGATAAAATGGTTCTAGCACATGACCCAGCAAGAGTCCCAGAAAAGACCCGAGTGTCCCAGAACAATCAATCTCTTCTGGAGCAAAACGCTCCAATTGCGATAGCGAGACTTTCCACGCAGGAAAGTCAGCAGGGCGGACGCTCCCCCACGGGAGCCCTGCACTTCTATCGAAGCACAGGTCGCCCGAGCGTCCGAGAACAATCCATATCTTCGAGAATGATAATATTGAGAATGCAATAGCGGAGATCTTCCTTCTATGAAACAAGGAAAATCTCCGCCATAAAAACTACCTCAACAAGAGGGGTTTTCGTTTCTAGCTTATAGTACAGTTTTGAGTGACTCGCCAAATCCGACACGCTTCTTACCCGTTTCGATCTCTAGCACCACAGCTTCTGGATTTGTTGAAGCCTCTAGCACCAACTCGCCACAACCTTTGCCGCTTACTTTACAGAGAGTAAGGTCTTCGCCCTGCACGTCGGATGCAACTAGCGTACCTACTTCGGTGCGAGATTTTTTACCTGCAATTTCTTTTATTTGGTACACCTTGAAGGTTTGTCCTTTTTCGATACCCAATGTAGATCCGATATTGATATAGACTGTCAAGGCTTTACCTCCTTTAACCTCTTGAACTTGAATAATCTCTGTTTTGAGTTTAAAGAAGTCGTTGATAAATTTATTCATCGAAAGAGAAACATAATCAATAGTTGCTGCTACTGCAAGGTCGGGAGTATCACCTGTTTTGGCATTCACACCAGAGTATTTAAGTTCTCTGGCTGCAATACTTTGCCCTGTTTCTAGGTCTACTACATTCAGTGACACGTTTACAACGCCTGAATAGTATATTTTTCCGTCACTTGTTTTTCCTTTATCTGCTGCAATATTCACTACATTACCCGAGATAAGGAAGTTACCACCAGCCTTTTTCATACTTTCTTGACGGATATTATCTAGTGTTGGGATTTCACCAGACTCAGCTATTTCGGCCGATAGAGCTAGAGATGTTTCGTTGGCAGCATCAATAACTTTAAAGCGTCCACTGTTGGTAAAAGTAGTCAAGACCACCGCTCTAATCATTTCGGTATATTTAGCTTTTATGTTTGCTGGGCGTTTGAAATAATCAACAACAATGGTTTTGTGTTGTGCTTCTTGTGCGTTAATAGTCATCACTGACATAAAGACTGCCAGTATTAGGATAATTTTTTTCATGAGTTTTATTCTTTAGTGTAAAAAATACAAGATTAGCACTTGCTTTATTGTGGCAAGTGTAACATTGTTAATTATAAGGGAGTTCTAATTTCTTAATTTTACTTCAAAATTCAGGATGAGAACCCATAAAAAAACGTTTTTTCATTCCAAAAGTAGAATGAAAAATCCTAAAAACCAAACATCTATCTATCTATCTATCTATCTATCTATCTATCTATCTATCTATCTATCTATCTATCTATCAAGTATTTATACTATTTTAATTTCGTAAAAAAATTATACTTTTTTTTCTACACAACTCAATATAACAGATAAAATCCACTATTTATGCTGCTATCATCGAGTGGGTGCAATGATTGAAACGATTGCTTCTTTTGACTTACAATACGGCTATCTTTATGGCGATAAAATGGTTCTAGCACATGACCCAGCAAAAGTCCCAGAAAAGACCCGAGTGTCCCAGAACAATCAATCTCTTCTGGAGCAAAACGCTCCAATTGCGGTAGCGGATTTTTCACTAGAAAAATCTACGGGGCGGACGGCTCCCACACGCCCCGAGCCCCGTACTACTAAAGTAGCACGGGTCACACCGACAGCCGTCCGAGAACATTACCCCAAAATTTACCCCACAAACTATATATTCCAGTATTAAAATAGTATCTTTGTAGTATTGTAATAATAACCTACTCTAAATTATGAAACTAAAATTACTTTGCAGTTCCCTAGCTGCACTAGGCTCACTTTGCACTTATGCTCAATCCTCGAAGCCAAATGTTATAGTTATACTAGCCGATGACCTAGGATTCGGTGACCTTTCTTGCTATGGTATGGATCGTATCCAGACACCCAATGTCGACCGTCTGGCCGCCTCAGGAACTCGATTCACTTCGGCTCATACTTCGTCGGCAACTTCGACCCCTTCTCGTTACTCACTTCTTACGGGCGAATACGCATGGCGTACTCCTGGTACGGGTGTTGCAACGGGCGATGCTGCCATGATTATAAAACCTCAG
>JAWXTL010000278.1:0-2457 GCA_044433565.1 Rikenellaceae bacterium
GTGCAGCCCAGCAAATGGCTTTGGTGATGGGTGAGCCTGAATTGGCACAGCGTTATAACTCTATCTTTGAGTCGGGTTCGGCTTTGAGCTCAGATCGTTTGTGGAATGGTGAATACTTCTTTCAGGATGTTGATCTTGAGCAGTTTCCTCAGTTTCAGTATGGCAATGGTTGTTTGAGCGATCAGCTTTTTGGTCAGACTTGGGCTCATTTGTTGGATTTGGGTCACCTCTATTCTGCGGAGAAGGTTCGCACTGCTTTGGGTTCTATTTGGAAGTATAATTGGACTGATGATGTTCGTGCTCATAATGCGAAATATACTCCCGAGCGTACCTATGCTGATTATGGTGAGGCAGGACTCTTTATTTGCACCTATCCTAATAGCCGCCACCTCGACAAGGATGCTGTTCGCTATCGTAATGAAGTTTGGACGGGTATCGAGTATCAGGTGGCTACCAATATGATCTATGATGGTTTGACCCGTGAGGCTTTGGCTATTACTCGTTCGGTTCATGATCGTTATAACCCCGTGAAACATAATCCTTGGAATGAGATTGAGTGCGGAGATCACTATGCTCGTGCTCTTGCCTCTTGGGGTTTGCTTTTGGCTTTGGAGGATTATCATTATGATGGCCCATGTGGGGCTTTGCGATTTAACCCATCGTTGGACGCTGAGGATTTCAATGGCTTCTTTACTGTGGCTCAGGGTTGGGGTAATTTGACTCAGAAGATTTCCTCTGATGGGCAACGTAATACTGTGGAGTTGAAATATGGCAAGTTGGAGCTTTCTCAGATTTCGGTCTCTTTGCTTTCGGGCATGGCTGATGTTTCGGTCGTGGTCGATGGCGTGGCTGTCGAGGGCTTTACTTATGAAGCTTGTGGTGATCTTTTGGTTTTGACTCTGCCTTCTCAGAATTTGAGAGCAGGTAGTGTTTTGGAAATAATACAACGTTAATTTTAGAATATGAAAAAGATTTTTTTGTTAGGGGCGGCATTGTTTATGGCTTCGACCTCTTTGGCTCAGACTAATTCGGAGCTTCGATATATTGGTATGCCTGTTGGGGGTATTGCTGCTGGTCAGCTCTATATGGGGGGCGATGGTCAGCTTTGGAATTGGGATATTTTTAATGTTCCGGTGAGTGACCCAGGTGGGGCTGGTGACCGTTATTATCTTAACCCTTTGGTTCAGCAAGAGGTGTTTGCTAATGGCTTTGGTATTTCGGTTAGGCGGGGTGCTCAGTTGCATCAGCGTCGTTTGAATCGGGATGGTTTTTCGCAGGTGAGCTTCGATGGACAATATCCGATGGCTACTGTTACATATTCTGATCCGTCTATGCCTGTTGAGGTTGTTTTGCAGGGCTATTCTCCTTTTATTCCTACCGATCATGAATCGTCGGGGCTTCCCCTTACGGTTTTGGAATATACGGTGACCAATACCGAATCGGTGGATGTTGAGGTTGAGCTTGTGGGTTGGATGCAGAATGTCTCTTGTTTTTCGGGGGCTTCTTCGCATTCGGGGGAGCATATTAACCGTGTGAGTCGTGGTGATGCTTTTACTCGTTTGACGCTATCTGCTAGTGATGATTTGAAGGATAGTTGTGCTGATTGGGGCGATCTCTCTTTGACTCTTTTGGATGCAGAGGGAGTGGCTTCGGCTTCGGCATATCAAACGGTGGGTTTGCCACTCTATTTTGTGGGTGAGGAGCACGCTTCGGCTACCTCCGCTTTGGGCGATCCTTTGGTGGGGGCTTTGGCTTCTCGGGCTGTTTTGAAGGGTGGTGAGAGTCGTACTTTTACTTTTTTGGTTAGCTGGTATTATCCTAATGCTCATCTCAATCGTGTAGCTCATCATATTATGGGGTTGGAGAACTTGCGACACTATTACTCTTCTCGTTTCTCTTCTTCGGGCGAGGTGGCGGATTATTTGATTTCTAATGCCCAGTTGTGTGAGACAACCAAAGAGTGGGTGACCACTTGGTATGACTCTTCGCTAGAGGATTGGTTCTTGGATCGCACTTTTGCTAATGTTAGCACACTTGCCACTGTTGCCTCTATGCGCTTCGATGATCTTTTGGATTCACCCGAGAATGAGGGTCGTTTCTATACTGCCGAGGGGGTCTATCTTGGCGAGGGAACTTGTACTCATGTGTTTCATTACGAACAGGCTTTGGGTCGTGTTTTCCCTGCTTTGGCTGCACAACTCCGCTCTCAGACCGATTTGGGGATAGCTTACAACGATGGTATTATTAAGTATCGTGGTGAGTTTGATTTCGGGCAACACGATGGTCGTAACTATGCCGTCGATGGTCAGGCAGGTACTATTCTTCGTATCTATCGTGAACATCTTAGCTCCCTAGATGATAGTTTCTTGCGTGATAATTGGTCAAAGATCAAGGGGGCGATGAGTTATTTGATTGCTCAGGACAAAGAGAAAACGGGTGTTGCGGATGGTCTTTTGG
>JAWXTL010000279.1:0-2442 GCA_044433565.1 Rikenellaceae bacterium
TGCATATAGAAGCTAAATCCAAACAACAAAGAGAAGGTAGAAAAGGCTTTTCCTGCCATCATAAAGAATGTGACAGAGTAGATACTCTTATCTAGCGATTGCAGCCACGCAGGCGTTCCCTCTGGCTCATACAGCATATTATAATGTTCGAGATTATGCAACAAGACAATAGCCAAAAGGGCAAAGCCACGAAGTGCATCAACCAGATCGAGTCGTCCGATTTTTGTAGTATTATTCATCATTGGTATATTTTGGGGTTTATATCTCTTTTACATGATAATGGCTACCATCGGGATAATCGCAATAACTACCATCTTTATACTGCGGCATTTGAGCATTGTTCTTACGTAGATATTTGGTTAGGCTCTTGGCAAGGTCATTACAAAGTTTTGAGTATTGTGGATTTTTGCTCTGATCGACAATCTCAGAGATGTCCTCTGTAACATTAAAGAGCATAGTCTCACCTGTATTATAATAGTAGATCAACTTCCAATCTCCATCGAGAATCATACTATATGTGCCAATTCCTGCACCTTCGGCATCCCATTTACAAGGGAAATGCCAATAGAACGTGCGATCTTTGACCTTCACCTCCTCATCTGAGATCATAGGCGAAAAATCTATACCATCAATTTTTTGTACCGTTTTATATTTCTTGACTTGCGCCATTGACAGCACAGTTGGGAGCATATCCGAAACATCCACACGGTGAGGGATCGTCAACCCCTGTTTTGAATCGTCGGGCAACGAAACAACCAAAGGAACACGTACACCACCCTCGAAAGCCGAACCCTTGCCCGAGTTCAAAGGATAGTTTACACGGCTACCAGTGATCGGGTGTGGCTCACGTCCGGCAACACTCAATCCACCATTGTCCGACATATAGATAATAATAGTCTCATCGGCAATACCCTCACGTTCGAGGTAATCCATCAAATCACCCAAACTCTTATCAACCCCCTCGACCATCGAAGCATACATAGCCCACTGCTTCGATAGCCCTTGGTCAATATATTTCTGATAGTAACGATTATCGGCATTAAAAGGTACATGGATGCCATAGTGACTCATATAGAGATAGAAAGGTTTGTCGCTCTCACGAGCCTTATCCAACTCCTTGATAGCCTCGATAGTAAGTGCCTCGGTCACAAAAATATCCTCACCCCAATATTGCTCCAACCCCGGAACAGCAAACAGAGAAGAGGCCTGACCATCGGTGCGGTTACCAAAATTCTCTTCGCCCAAATAACTAGCCAAACCACCAGCAGCATGACCAGCCACATTAGCATCGAAGCCAAGGTTCAAAGGCTCTTCGCCGGGAGTGTCAATCGAACCAAAGTGAGCCTTGCCCACATGGATAGTGTGGTATCCATTATCTCGAAGAAGCTCTGGCAATGTATTTGCTTCGATCGAACGAGGCACATTAGCCCCAACAGGTTGCAGACCATTGACATTCCACTGGGGGAAATCAAGAATATTACTAGGATTGTCGGTCGATTGGTCATAGCGCAAAGTCCAATTCGAGACACGATGAGAGGTAGGGTTCATACCAGTCATCAACGAAACACGAGTAGGAGAACTAACAGCCGAAGCATAGGCATTAGGAAATTTAGCACCCTGATCGGCCAAACGCTCAAGGTTTGGAGTCTGGAAAAGGCGATTCAAAGCCGTAGTATCCTTCCACATCGGAAGCGAACAATCTTGCCAACCCATATCGTCGACAATAAAAAATATAATGTTGGGTTGCTGTGCCCAGGCAGTAAAACCACCACACGCAAATAAAGTAGGAAGAAGGATTCTCTTCATGGGGATCATAATTTAATTTGGTTATTGGTACCAAAGGTAATAAATTTTCTCTATATTTGCGAAATAGAGAATTAATTAAGTTGTTTATCTGAAAAACATGTAGATTATGGTGTATAGAGATTTTTTGGTGATGTGTAAAGCCAATTTTAGCGCAAATTCGTACTCATTGATTCGCTCAGCCTTGCGCTTGGCGGTTACACGTTTGGCTGGTAAGAAGAGATACGACGGCAGTGCGTTCGTTTTGCATAGTGTAAATATTGCTCAGATTGTAGTGGCTGAGATTGGTCTGGGTCGCAACTCAGCTCTCACGGCACTCCTGCATGATGTGGCACGCTTGGGGCTAGTCACCGAGCAAGAGATACACGATGAGTATGGAGCCAAATGCGTGGAGCTTCTGCGTGGAATGAATAATATTTCGCAGGTCGATCCCAAGACCTCAACCCTCCAGATTGATAATTTCAAGGAGTTGATCGTAAGCTATTCGACCGACCCACGTGTTATTTTGATCAAGATTGCCGACCGATTGGAGGTGATGCGCTCGTTGCGTAGTTTCCCTTTGGGCAAACGTACCAAAAAGTCGTGGGAGACGTTGCATCTGTATGCTCCGATTGCCAATAAATTGGGCTCTATAATATT
>JAWXTL010000280.1:0-2412 GCA_044433565.1 Rikenellaceae bacterium
GGCGGACGGCTCCCCCCGTCGGGAGCCCCGTACTACTTTCGTAGCACGAGCCACACCGACAGCCGTCCGAGAACAGACAATCATTTACATCTATCTCAGCCTCATTTATCCATTCCATTACAAAAAAAGAGATCACCCAAGGCAAAAGCCAAAGGTGATCTCCAATATCTAAGATCTAAATCTCCAAAAAAGAACTACTGCTTACCAGCACGCTTACGATCAGTCTCACTAAGAAGAATCTTACGCATACGAATAGCATTAGGAGTAACCTCTACATACTCATCGCCCTGAATATACTCCAAAGCCTCCTCAAGAGTAAACTCAACAGCCGGAGCACAGAACGATTTATCATCAGCACCCGAAGAACGCATATTAGTCAACTTCTTAGTCTTACAAACATTCAAAACCAAATCATCAGCACGAGTGCTCTCGCCAACAACCTGTCCGCAATAAACCTCATCACCAGGCGAAACAAAGAAACGACCACGATCCTGAAGCTTACTAATAGCATAAGCAATAGCAGTACCAGTCTCCATACAAATCAAAGAACCATTGTTACGACCCTCAATCTCACCACGATAAGGCTCAAACTCCTTGAAACGATGAGAAACAACAGACTCACCAGCAGTAGCAGTAATCAAATTAGTACGCAAACCAATCAAACCACGAGAAGGAATCTCAAATTCCAAAACCGAACGCTCATTCTTATGGTCGATATGCAAAAGCATACCCTTACGGCGAGTAACCAATTCGATAGCCTTACCAGCCATCTCCTCAGGAAGGTCAATAGTTAAATGCTCAATAGGTTCGCAACGAACACCATTGATATTCTTATCAACCACCTTAGGCTGACCAACCTGCAACTCATAGCCCTCACGACGCATAGTCTCGATCAAAACCGAAATATGAAGAATACCACGACCAAAAACACGGAATGAATCAGCCGTAGGACCATCCTTAACCTTCAAAGCCAAATTCTTCTCAAGCTCTTTCTCCAAACGATCCTTGATATGGCGGGTAGTAACAAATTTACCATCACGACCATAGAAAGGAGAGTCATTGATTGTAAACAACATACTCATAGTAGGCTCGTCAACTGCAATAGGAGGCAATTGCTCAGGGTTCTCATAATCGGCAATAGTATCGCCAATCTCAAAACCTTCGACCCCAACAACAGCACAAATATCACCACACTTCACCTCCTCGACCTTCTTCTTGCCAAGTCCCTCAAACAACATCAACTCACGAACCTTAGATTTGGTAATAGTCCCATCACGTTGGCACAAAGAGACATTCTGTCCCGCCTTGAGAACACCACGAGAAAGGCGACCCACAGCAATACGTCCCACATAAGGAGAGTATTCCAAAGAGGTAACCAACATCTGAGGAGTACCCTCAACCTCGGCTGGTTCAGGAATATCCTCGATAATAGCATCCAACAGAGTGGTAATATCCGTTGTAGGATTATTCCAATCAAGAGACATCCATCCTTGTTTTGCCGAGCCATAAACAGTCTTGAAATCCAACTGGTGCTCATTAGCATCAAGATTAAACATCAAATCAAAAACCTGCTCATTAACCTCGTCAGGACGACAATTCTCTTTGTCGACTTTATTGACCACAACAATAGGTTTCAACCCAAGGTTCAATGCTTTCTGCAACACAAAGCGAGTCTGAGGCATAGTACCCTCAAAAGCATCAACCAAAAGCAAAACACCATCAGACATATTAAGCACACGCTCAACCTCGCCCCCAAAGTCAACGTGACCTGGGGTATCAATAATGTTAATCTTATAATCTTTGTATTGTACCGAAACGTTTTTGGCAAGGATAGTAATTCCACGTTCACGTTCTAGGTCGTTGTTGTCTAGGATCAATTCATCACCGCTTTGAGCCGAATTTTCACGGATTAGTTTTCCTTGTAGAATCATCTTATCTACTAGCGTAGTTTTACCGTGGTCTACGTGCGCAATAATAGCGATGTTACGTAATTTCATACTTTAGTCTTTTTATATTTAAAATTTGTCTTCGTTTATAAGAACTATACATAAACCTAGGGTTATTCGACTATATCTTCGATCGAGATCTCGATATTCGGAATATCCATATTTGGCTTGAGGGGTGTAGTGCGAATCTCTCCATGAGGTGTTTGGTTACGATCTGGAGTCAGAGGCATATCTAGTTTGGTATCTAGTTTCTCTTTTTGATTCCATGCTGCCCAATGTTTCTGCATCGAGTCGAGTTGTTGTTTTTGCCACTGGGATACAGCCTCATCAATCTGGCGGTCAACAGCATCGAGGTTGGGCCCAAATTGAAGTTTCTTTTTGCCCTTAGAGTTGCCAAAGGTAAAAATCAGCTGTCTTTTGAGGGTTCTGGTTCGATCGGCACGCCACATCGACGAAGGTGGAATCT
>JAWXTL010000281.1:0-2386 GCA_044433565.1 Rikenellaceae bacterium
TGAATGATGTTCCGATGATTTGTGACCCTTCTCATATTGCAGGTCGTCGTGAGCCACTTTTTGATCTTTCGCAACAGGCGGCAGATTTGAATTTCGATGGTTTGATTATCGAGAGTCACTGCTCTCCTTGTGATGCTTGGAGTGATGCTTCTCAGCAATTGACTCCCGAAGATCTTTCGGTTATGCTAGATCGTTTGGTATGGCGTTCGGAGGATGTTGATAGATCGGAGCTAAACAATGCTTTGGCGATTCTTCGTGGTCAGATTGACCAATTTGATGGTCAGATTTTTGAGCTTTTGAGTCATCGTATGGATGTTGTACAAAAGATTGGTGAGGTGAAGCGTGACAATAATGTGATGATTTTGCAGACTAAGCGTTGGGATGATGTTGTTGGTCGTCTTTTGGATCGTTCTGATGATTTGGGGTTGACTAAGGAGTTTATGTCTATACTTTTGAGTGCTATTCATATGGAGTCTATTGGTCGTCAAAATTCGGTTATGAATAAGGATTTGTAGTCTAGTTCTCGGGTTCCTTATATTTCTTGCACCACGCATTTGCCAAGGGGAGTTTTTTTTCTTGGCAGGTGTGTGGTGTTTTTTTTGTGGTTGTTGGATTTAGGGGTTAAAATATTACGAATTGCGATAGCGGAGATTTTACCTTGCGGTAAAATCTCTACGAGGCGTACGCTCCCCCACTGATTATAAGGGGCAGCCCTGCACTACTAAAGTAGCCCATGACCCAGCAAGAGTCCCAGAAAATACCCGAGTGTCCCAGAACAATCAATCTCTTCGGGGATTAAAATCTTTTCAATTGCGACAGCGGATTTTTCGCCAGAAAAATCTACGGGGCGGACGGCTCCCCCTGTCGGGAGCCCCGTAACCCTAAAGGCTTACGAGCCACACCGACAGCCGTCCGAGAACAATACCCTTCGAGAACAAAAATCAACGAATAACCAAACCTCGAACAACCCCACGCCCAAGCGAAGAGTTCAACCGCTCAATATAATATCGCCGACGAATATGTATCTCGCTGCGAACAGAAGCCGAAACAACCTTGATGTAAATAGTCCCCCCTCGCAAAAAAACATCCTCGGTCATCGACGAAACATAATCTCCGGCCACATCACGCCAAACATCCTTAGCACGACCCTCGGCACACCCCTGCGCCAACTGCCGCTGCTCAAAAAACTCAGTAAGCAACTCGCCCAACATCAAAGGCTCTGTCTGTTTCATAGAATATAACCCTCCCTTTCTAAAATAAATTAAATAACCGTTGACTCCAATACTTCAAACTCGCCACCATCGACACTCAACAATCGCCAACCACTATCCAACCGCTCCAAAATGCGATCCAAGCGAACCTTGTTGGAGTCGGTAATAAAAATCTGTCCAAACTCCGAAGAACTAACCACACGCAAAAGATTCTCGACACGTGACATATCAAGCTTATCGAATACATCATCCAACAAAAGCAGAGGACGAATCCCCTTGCTCTGGGTGATAATCTCTGAGAGAGCCAACTTCAACGCCAAAAGCATAGACTTCTGCTGACCCTGAGAACCAAACTTACGAATCGGCACACCATCAATCTCAAGACGCAAATCATCACGATGAACCCCCACCGTCGTATGACCCAAAACCAGATCACGAGAAAAACTCTCACGCAGTAGAGTAGCATAATCCGCCTCACGCAAAGCCGACTTATAAGCCACAGTAACACTCTCACGCCCCCCCGAGATAGCCTCATAAAGAGCCTGAGTGCGAGGAGCCAACTGTGAAACAAAATGCTCACGAATATCAAAAATCTGACTACCCACCTCGACCAGCTGCATATCAATCACCTCAATCACCTCCGAAAAAGCACCACCCACCTTCAACGACCGGTTGCGCTCGGCCAACAAATGGTTATAACGAATCAAAAGCTCCAAATAGCCCCCACGAATCTGCGAAAGAGAAGAGTTCAGGAAACGTCGCCGCTCATCCGAAGCCTCATTAATCAAAGAAGTATCAGAGGGAGAAGAAAAAATCACAGGAATCAAACCAATATGCTCACTCAAACGACCATACTCCTTGCCATTGCGACGAACCACCTTAGAGCCCTTCTTCTTAAAACTACAAACCACCGACTCACGACTCTGAGCCCCAACATAACTAGATTGCAACATAAAAAACTCCTCGCCTCTGTGCACACACTGCAAATCGGTAAGCCCCAAAGAACTCTTGGTAATCGACAGATAATAGATCGCATCCAACAGGTTGGTCTTGCCCGAACCATTCATCCCCACCAATACATTAATCTGAGGCGAGAACTCCAATTGAGCAGAAGCAATATTTTTGAAATTGAGGATCTCTATTTTGTCGATACTAATTCTTTTGCTTTCTGGCTT
>JAWXTL010000282.1:0-2377 GCA_044433565.1 Rikenellaceae bacterium
CCAGACCCTACTAACCGGAGACGAGGCCGAAGCCCAATATGGAGCGAGTGAAGTAAGAATACGTTCAAATATCGCAAGAGCCAAAATCAAAGGACTGAATGTAGCTCTAAATATTATGCCTGGGGCTGGGTTGAATTTCAGATTAGGCTATACAGGGCTAGATGCCACCGACCTAGAGACAGGCGACCCAATCAACCGAAGCGTTCGCAATATAGTAACTGCCAATGCAATGTGGACAAAGCAGTGGAACAACTATATCTTTAGCCTATCGGTCAATGGTCGTTGGAGCGACCAACGCTACTCATCGACTTATGGCTATGCACCATCATACCAACTATGGGACATCAAAACCCAACACTCATTTGTTTTCGACAAAATCACAATCGAACCATCAATCGGAATAGAAAACCTATTCAACTATATCGACGATAGACCATGGAACAGCAACTACGCAACGCTCACCCCTGCTCGTTCGCTATTTGTCTCAGTAGCAATCAAATTTTAGTTTTAAGAATTAGCAAATAATGAAAAAGTTTATTATACTTGTATTTTTGATAGTGACATCATTGGATCTCTATGCACAAAAGGTAAATTTCGAGAGTTCACCAATCGAGCTAAAGAGCGGAGATAAACTAGCAATAGTGATGGTTCACTTTGGTTCGACCAACACCCAAAGCAGAGCGAACTATGAGGCAATCAACAGTATGGTTGCCGATAAATATAGCGAGGCTGATGTTTTCGAGGCGTATAGTTCACGTATTGTTATCAATCTGCTGAAAAAGCAAGGGGTAGAGAAGCAGACACCAGCTCAACTATTGCGAGAGCTAATCGCCAAGGGCTACACGCACCTAGTGGTTCAATCGACTCACATCATTGATGGGGTCGAGATGGAGTCGCTAAGAGAAGATGTAAGAGCAGTGAGCGAACAGTTCGAGACCGTGAGAGTTGGGAATCCACTGCTATATAGCGCAGAGGACTACAAAAGAGTGGCCGAGATCCTAACACAAGAGATAGAGCCTCAGGGTGATGCCACGATTTTGGTTGGGCACGGAACCTACACCCCGATCACTGCCTCTTATACGATGATGGATTATGTCCTCAAATTCAAGGGGTACGACAACTGGTATGTTGCAACAATCGAAGGATACCCGACCATCGACGAGGCGATAGAGCTACTCGACCGAGGCGGATACAAGAGCGTAACACTAGCCCCGTTTATGTATATCGCTGGGGTACACGCCCAAGATGATATAGCCGGAGAGTGGAAAGAGGCATTAGAGGAGAGAGGTTACACAGTTGAGCTACAATTAAAGGGGATGGGAGAGAGCAAAGAGATACAGAGTTTGATTGTCGAGCATATAGATTTTGCTATCGAGAACAAGCATCTAAATATAATGGACAAGAAGAAAAAATATGCCAACGAAGATGACTGAGAATCTAGGTAAAATAACTGTTGTGGGTTTTGGGCCTGGCAGCATGAATGACATTACGTATGCAGCACTTGAGGCTCTCAAGTGCTGCGACGTTGTTATTGGATATAAGTATTATTTCCAATTTATTTCGCAATATATCGCCCCCAACACTCAGTGTGTTGACACAGGAATGCGACAAGAGGAGAAGCGGGCGATCGAGGCTTTTAGACTTGCCAACCAGGGGCTTAATGTGGTGGTAATCAGCTCGGGAGATGCCAATATTTATGGTATGTCGCCACTGGTTTGGGAGATAAAATTGCGTGAGAATAGCCCCATTGAGGTTGAGGTTATCCCGGGGGTGAGTGCTTTTCAGAAGGCTGCGGCACTATTGGGTGCACCTATTGGTCACGACTTTTGCGTTATCTCGATGTCGGATTTGATGACCCCATGGGAGAAGATCGAAAAGCGTATTGAGGGGGCGGCTATTGCCGATTTCATCACGGCAATCTATAACCCAAAAAGCAAGGGGAGGTATTGGCAGTTGTATAGATTGAAAGAGATTTTCTTGCAACATCGTGACGAGTCGACTCCCGTGGGGTATGTTCGCCAAGCAGGTCGTGACGAGGAGTTGATCCAAACCACCACCCTTGGGGAGTTCGATCCCGAGGATATTGATATGTTTACGGTGGTAATCATTGGCAATTCGCAGAGCCAGATCGTCAGCGAAGATAAGTTATTGACTCCTCGTGGCTACTACCGCAATCAAGAGAATGAACAAAAGGGAATTGGGGCGCAAATCATGAGCGAAAGTTTCGCTACCATCGCCCGTGAATTAAAGAATAAGGATATTGCACTAGACCACAAATGGGCACTTCTGCACGCCATCCACACCACTGCCGATTTTGATATGGAGAAGATTCTACATATAGACAAGGGGGCGGTTGAACTGCTGCACAACGGCTTTA
>JAWXTL010000283.1:0-2366 GCA_044433565.1 Rikenellaceae bacterium
GATATTAACAAAATAGTATCTACATTTGCACTGCAAAACGAGAGGGAGACCCCTCGTTTGAGCTGAGTCAGGAGGGATGGGTGAGTGGCTGAAACCACCAGTTTGCTAAACTGACGTACGGGTAACTGTACCGGGGGTTCGAATCCCCCTTCCTCCGCAGAGAATGTTTCGTTTCGAGGAATATTCAAAAACCAATAAGGTCAATTAACAATTTCTGTTAGTTGACCTTATTTTTTATACCCTCAGTTCCCGTATAGTTTTGGGCAGAGGAATTTCCAATTGCAAAATCTCTACGGGGCGGACGGCTCCCCCGTCGGGAGCTCTGCACTACTAAAGTAGCACATGACCCAGCAAGAGTCCCAGAAAATACCCGAGCGTCCCAGAACAATCAATATCTTCACGCATAAATCACATAGCTTCTAGCCTCCCATCTACCCATTACGCCGCATACTAATCAAAAATTAGATGCAATTGTCAATATTTATAAGGTGAAATTAATAAAAAAGAGTATTTTTGTATAAATAATCAACTAACCCTATTTATAAAAAATGAAAAAACAAATCTTATTACTGATGATCCTTCTGAGTGGATGCTACACCCTCTCGGCACAAGATCTCACAACATTATGGACTGGACTCACCCAACCACAAAGCGAAATGCCACAAGGTAACGCCCCTGCACAAAAAGCAGAAAGAGTTGCTCCAAAAGATATTAAAACCCGACTCGTAGCCCAAGGTGAGAACCAATGGATATTGAGCGACGGATGGAGAATGATGGACAATGCAACAATTATTGATGGAGGTGAGGCTCCATTGAATCCAAAGCTAGACGTAAGTGAGTGGTATAATGCAACCGTACCAGGTACAGTGCTTACAACATTGGTCGATCAGGGAGTCTATCCAGACCCATACTTCGGGCTTAACAATATGGCGATTCCCGAATCGTTGGCTCGTAGCCAATGGTGGTACCGTATCGAATTTGACGCACCAGAGAGCACAGCCAAAAATAGTTTCCTGCTTTTCAACGGCATCAATTACAGCGCAACAGTCTACCTAAACGGAAAAAGAGTAGGCGAAATGAAAGGAGCCTTCAAACGTGGAGAATTTAACGTAACAGAGCTACTAAAAGCAAAAGGGAATATCCTAACAGTACATATCTGTCCACCAACCAACCCTGGTATCCCTCACGAACAAACCATGAAACTAGGTCAAGGACTAAACGGCGGTATGCTAAGTAATGATGGCCCAACATTTATCTCGTCGATAGGCTGGGACTGGGTTCCAGGAATCAGAGACCGCAACACCGGAATCTGGCAAGATGTACGCCTAAGACAAAGTGGAGACGTAGTAATAGGAGACCCACTAGTGGCAACCAACCTGCCTCTTCCCGACACAACCACAGCCGATATTTCAATCAAAGTGCCAATCAAAAACATAAGTGGCAAAACCATCACAGGTGTAGTCAAAGCAGATATAGAAGGGCTACAATTTGAAAGCCCATATACCCTAAAGGCAAACCAAGAGTGCGAAATAACCCTCAAAGAGAAGCTAAACGCACCACGCCTATGGTGGCCAAACGGATATGGCAATCCAGACCTATACACCGTAGAACTATCGGTTACCAACCAAAACGAACTATCCGATAAGAAAGACGTACGCTTCGGGGTGCGTGAGTTATCATACGAACTTATGGTCAACCAACCAAAGAAAGGAAACGTTCGCTATGCCTATACGCCAGTGGATAGAAACGACACAAAAGAACCGCTTTTCGACTATATCAACCGTGTGAAATACTCAAAACTAAACGAACTACCAACCCTACAAAGCGAAGACCTTTCGGGGCTTGTAGAACTCGATCAGAACGATCCTGTGGGTGCTTTCTTGGCTATACGTGTCAATGGTGTACGCATATTCTGTCGTGGAGGTAACTGGGGTATGAACGACGCAATGAAACGTGTATCGAGAGAAACCCAAGAACCATATTTCGAGCTACACAAACTAGCAAATTTCAATATGGTGCGCAACTGGACAGGAGAATCAACCGACCAAACATTCTATGAGCTATGTGATGAGTATGGTATGTTGATCTGGAATGACTTCTGGATTACGACCGACGATACAGTCGAGCCATACGACCAGCAGCTCTTTGTTGACAATGCACGTGATGTGGTGCGTCGCTTCAGAAACCATCCGTCAATAGCTATATGGAATCCACGCAACGAGGGTTTTGCACCCGAGGGATTGGATGTCTCATTGCCCGAGATGATGGCACAAGAGGACAACACTCGTCACTATCATGGTCAATCTCGCTTCTTGAACATGGATGGTAGTGGTCCATGGGGTTATTTCAAAGATCCATCACTCTAT
>JAWXTL010000284.1:0-2352 GCA_044433565.1 Rikenellaceae bacterium
CATTTGAACAACTCTCCCGAAAGGCATAGCCCACAAGATCTTCGGTATCCTCATTTGCACTAGTGCGATAGCGCATAGAGATATACGCCCCCTCGGGTACTCCCTCACCTCGATCATCATCAGAGAGCGTACCATCCCAAACAGGCGTTTGATTATCCCCATCGCCACCTGTTTGTGGAATTAACATAAGGTAGTGACCATCAATCCTAATAGGGTCAGTCTGATCGGCAACGCCATATTTTGCAAAAGGACCCGACGAACCCACATAATCATCAAAAGAGCCTAGATTGCGATTTGAAAGCTCTTGCCACGAAGAGTTGATATAGTCATAAGTCCCAGTATTGATAATATTTTCTATGCCAAGTTGTCGTATCACAGTCAACACCCCTGCATCTTGCAAAACACTAAAACTAACCTTAGACATAATATGAGAGAAGCTCAAAGGTAGTACACCTGTCGACGGCTTTGCCAAAATATCCCCCGAAGAAGAGGCAAGAAAGTCGGTCTGATTAAGAATACTAGATTCGACCACAATATCACCAGTCAAAGTAGAAGGAGAAGAAGCCTGAGGCGAAAAACCTAAAGCCCGTTCAGGATAGTAGGCATAGAAATTCATCTGACTAAAAGGCACAGGCCACAACGGATCGTCGCTACTAGACCACTCCCACAGCTGATAGCTAGGATCAAAGATATATCTATTGCCATCGAGATTGTCATACCAAGAAGGAGAGTCGACCTCCACCCCATAGACAACAAATCCATCAGCATCACTCTGCATAGTATCAATATCATAACTGATCGCCTTGGTGGTTTGTGTCACAAAATTTATAGCGTCAGAGTCATACGTATTTACCAGGGTCTTAGTATCCAGCTTGGTGCAACCAACCACCATAATCAAAAGCAATATTGCCCAATATATTCTGTGTATCATAATTGCCATATTTAACTATATGGATCACTATCACATATTTTATGCCAAGGGAGCAAGAAAGACCGATATTTAACGTATAATCATCCTATATCTAGTAAACATCTGTTATAAAATCTTACGATATTTGATGATCTGGTTTAAGGTCGAATCGGGGTCAACTCCTCGTTCGGTTGAATATGATTTGGCAATAATCCCGAAAACCTGAGTATTGCCCCATAGACGAGAGAAATTTTTGCACCCCTTAGCAATCGACACCTTGCCAAATTTCATACGATTAATATCCACTAGGCAAAATTCCGGCACCCCATCCACCATCCTAAACATAACATTCCCAGGAGAGTAATCTTTATGATAGATACCCTTCGAGTGCAACTCGGCAGTAAACTTCCCAAATTCGGTTAATATCAAATTTGATTCATCGTCAATCTCGGACTTCTCGCCAAATTCACGCATATCCCTGTGATAGGGAACCTGCAAAGAGATAAAATAGCTGCGCCCCACAAGCCAAGATCTTTTTTCGACAATATAGCCAATAGGAGTCGGTGTTTGAATCTCCAGCCTATCTAACCTAAAGCCATAATAATATGCTCGCTTGGCTTTTGGTGCTCTAAAGAAACGATAAACAATGCGATTGAAAAAAAACGGTGGAATACAATAGCGTTTCACATTGATAGCTACTCCCTCGACATCGAACACCTTGACTTGATTTCGTGCGCTATATATCAAATGACCTTCACTCTCGAAAGTCGATGGTAGATTATCTATAAATCCGTTTAGTTTTGAATAATTTGGGGCTATCACCATCTCCCTTTTTACATGGATATTTTTGCTCATATTTTAGATTTTTTTCTTATGACAAAAGTATCAAAGAGATAGCCTCTGCAAATAGCTGTTATTTGGAGATGTTGTGCAGATTTTAATAATTTAGTTTTTAGATTCGGAATATTATCATCCTCGAAGATATGGAATGTTCTCGGACGGTTGTCGGGATTTGCCTCGTAAGCCTTTAGGATTACGGGGCTCCCGACTGGGGGAGCCGTCCGCCCCATAGAGATTATACCTTGCGGCAAAATCTCCGCTATCGCAATTGAACAATTTCTGTTAATAAAGAGTATTTCGCAACACTTTGGGGGCGTTCTAATGAAGAATAAATCCCTTGGAAGGGGTTTATTCTGGAGAAAAGTTTTTGGTCGGCTGGGCGTTTTTTCAAAAAAGCTCCACAGTTCCTTGTGATTGAGCTATGCTTCCTAGAGGTTAGAGGCTTTTGCATCAGAGGATTTTGGTTTTCGCCCCACGGGAGGCCAGCCCTACTAAAGTAGGACAAGACCCAGCAAGAGTCCCAGAAAATACCCAGTAGAGTCCCAGAACAATCAATCTCTTCTGGGGAAAATATTCCAATTGCGACAGCGGAGATTTTGCCG
>JAWXTL010000285.1:0-2323 GCA_044433565.1 Rikenellaceae bacterium
TCGGTGGAGGTTGCTATGAAGATGGCTTTGCAGTATGGGGCTTCTTGTGGCGAGAGCTCTCGCACCTCTTTTCTTACTATTTCGGGGGGCTATCATGGTGATACTTGGCATTGTATGAGTGTTTGTGATCCCGAGGGTGGGATGCACTCTCTTTGGAATGGTCGCTTGTCTGAGCAGATATTTGTTCCTCGTCCACAGACTGCTTTTTCGGATCGGTGGGTCGATGGTTGCCCAGATGAGGTTTGTATTCGGGCGGCTTTTGCCGAACATTCTCACAAGGTGGCGGCTTTGATTGTCGAGCCTATTGTTCAGGGAGCTGGGGGTATGTGGTTTTATCATCCTCGTTATTTGCAGCTTTTGCGTGAGTTGTGCGATGAGTATGGGGTTTTGATGATTTGCGATGAGATTGCTACTGGTTTCGGGCGTACCGGACGGATGTTTGCGTGTGATTGGGCAGGGATCGAACCCGATATTATCTGCCTTGGGAAGGCCTTGACGGGGGGATACATGACTCTGGCGGCTACGGTTACCAATGATCGTGTGGCTCGGGGTATTGATGGTGCTTTTATGCACGGCCCCACCTTTATGGGCAACCCTTTGGCTTGTGCGGTGGCTTGTGCCTATTTGGATTTGATTATCGAGGGGGGTGATGCACTTTTGCAGCGCATCAGTCAGATCGAGGCTATCCTTAGCAGTGAATTACAGGTTGCTAGATCGTGGGAGTTTGTTCATGATGTGCGTGTTCTGGGTGCTATTGGGGTTTTGGAGCTAAGGGAGGCTGTCGATATTTCGATTATCCAACAAGCGTTTGTCGATCGTGGAATCTGGGTTCGCCCGTTTGGACGTTTGGTCTATATCATGCCATCATATATAATGAGCGACGAACAAATCAAGACCCTATCTCGTGAACTTTTGCAGGTTGTATCGGAGTATCATGCAGATCGCTAGTGTTTGCTAATCCCAGAAAAAAAACATACCTTTGTTCACCTAAAGATTCTTTTTTTTCTAAATCTGTTATGATACAATCTATGACTGGCTTTGGACGTGCCGAACGTTCCATGGATCATCGCAAAATATGTGTTGAAGTGCGCAGTGTTAATTCTAAACAACTCGACCTCTCGCTTCGTGTGCCATCTATCTATAAAGAGCAACAACCACAGGTGCGTAACCTTGTTAGCAAACGTGCCGTGCGTGGTAAGGTCGAGGCAACTGTTACATATCAGAATATCCACTCGCCAGAGAATCTAGGGTCGATCAATGGGGATCTTTTTGTCGAACGATATAACGAGTTGACCGCTCTGCTCAAAAGAGTGGACTCTCCAGCCCAAGAGCAGTTGGTAGATGCTGTTTTGCGTATGCCCGAGGTGGTAGCCGAACAGGTGGTCGAGATCTCCGAGCAGGAGTTTAAGATATTAGAGGAGGTGGTGATCGAGGCTCTCGATAATTTCGAGCAGTTCCGTTTGACCGAGGGTCACGCAATGATTACCGATCTGCTTCAGCGTATTGATAATATCGAGGCTCTATCGCAGCAGATTCCTCAATACGAGGGGCAACGCATAGAGACTGTTCGTGCTAGACTAATGGAAAACCTAGAGAAAATTTCGGTCAATATAGATAACAATCGCTTTGAACAAGAGCTGATCTACTATCTAGAAAAATTTGATATTACCGAAGAAAAAGTTCGCCTAAAACAGCACCTAGACTATTTCCGTGAGGTATCACAAGGAGAACTAGCAGGGCGCAAACTCGCCTTTATTACCCAAGAGATCGGTCGAGAGATCAATACCACAGGCTCGAAAGCCAACCACGTAGAGATTCAAAAGATCGTTGTGGCAATGAAAGACGAACTCGAAAAGATCAAAGAGCAACTGCTAAATATATTATAACCCCACACATAAGAGATGACAGGCAAAGCATTAATATTTTCGGCTCCTTCGGGTAGCGGCAAGAGTACAATTATCGACCACCTACTAAAGAAATTCGACAACCTAGAGTTTTCGATTTCGGCTACCTCTCGTGCCCCACGTGGTCAGGAGCAAGATGGCACGGATTACTATTTTATGAACCCTTCGGAGTTTGAGCTTCGGGTCGAGAATGGTGAGTTTATCGAATGGGAAGAGGTCTATGCTGGGACTTGCTATGGTACTCTTCGTGCCGAGATTGAGCGTATCTGGCAGCGTGGCAATATTGTTATTTTCGATATTGATGTGCTTGGTGCCTTGAATATTAAGCGTTTGTTTGGGGATATGGCAACTTCTGTTTTTATTATGCCACCTAGCATCAAGGAGCTTCGCTCTCGATTGGTGGGTCGTGCCACTGACTC
>JAWXTL010000286.1:0-2297 GCA_044433565.1 Rikenellaceae bacterium
CTGCTATTTGGATGTCTTATCCTTGGTCTGATGAGCCTCGTAACCATGGTGTTGTTGTGGTTACGGGCGATGATAAGGCTCAGGTCGAGGCTGGTGCTAAGTCTTTGGCTCAGAAGTTTTGGGATGCTCATGATAAGTTTGAGTTTGTTGCTCCTACTGCTACTCTCGAGGAGGTTTTGGTCGAGGCTCTCGCCAGTGATAAGAAGCCTTATTTTATTAGTGATATGGGTGATAATCCTACTGCTGGTGGGGCTGGTGATGTTACTTGGACTCTTGAAAAGTTGTTGGCTCGTGAGGAGTTCAAATCCCCTAGTGGCAAACGTTTGATTTATGCTTCTATCCCAGGTGGTGATTTTGTGCGAGAGGCTATTTCGGCGGGCGTTGGTGCTACGGTTAGTGGGCAGGTTGGTGCTTTTGTTGATGATCGTTATGCTGGGCCTCAGCAGATTACGGGTGTTGTTGAGAGCATTTATGATCAGACCGACAATCCTCAGGTAGTTATTCGTGTTGGTTCTATTCAGGTGATTGTTTCTAAGACTCGTAAGCCTTTCCATTATGAGCGTGATTTTGATAATCTGGGTCTTAACCCACGTGAGGCGGATATTATTGTTGTTAAGTTGGGTTATTTGACTGAGGAGCTTTATGATATGCGTGGTGATTGGATGATGGCTCATACTCGTGGTGGGGTAGATCAGCAGTTGACTGAGCTTCCTTATAAGCGTGTTGAGCGACCTATTTATCCTTTGGATCCAGATATGGCGGATCCTGAGTTGACTGTGGAGTTTATTCCTTCTTTGTAAGGGGAGGGCTTTATTAATCTCTTTTCTTCTACTATCTCTATTGGACTATTTTGTTCCAGTAGAGATAGTTTCGTTTTACAGGGTGCTATTATGTAAGAGAAATGGAGAGTTCTCGGACGGCTGTCGGTGTGACACGTGCTATGAAATAGTACGGGGCTCCCGACGGGGGGGAGCCGTCCGCCCCGTAGAGATTTCCCTTCTAGCAAAGGCAAATATCCGCTATCGCAATTGAACCATTTCTCCTCCGAAGATCCCGTTGCTAAAGCCCTAGTTAATGTACTTCTGGATTTAAAATTGGAAATATATTAATTTATAATTAAATTTGCCACCTTCAAAGTGCGACAGATCACAGGACCCTATCCTAGGCTCAATGCTCGTGCTGAGAAATGTTAGAAACACTCTAAACCAAAACTAAATCTATGGCTGCCAAAAACATTGAAATCATACAGATAAATATCTCAGGTGTCGACCGCCCAGGTGTTACCTCGGCACTCACAGGAATCCTAGCCACCTACAAAGCGTTTATCCTCGATATAGGTCAAGCAAATATCCATCAATCTCTTGCTCTTGGTATATTGTTCAAAACAACATCCGATAAAGCAGGTGATATAATGAAAGATCTTTTGTTCAAAGCCTATGAGCTTGATGTAAATATCAAATTTACCCCCATAGCCGAAGAACACTACCTTGATTGGGTTTCGATGCAAGGCAAGAATCGCCATATTATTATGCTCCTTGGTCGTATGATTTCGGCCGAACAGATTAGTGCCGTGTCAGAGGCAGTTTCTAGCGAAGGACTTAATATTGATGCTATACGTCGTTTGACGGGTCGTATCCACCTTGATGAGAAATTGCGAGTTCCCAAATCGTGTATCGAACTGTCGGTGCGAGGTAACCTCAACGATAAGAGTATGATCCAAGCTAAGTTTATTGACCTCTCGAAACGTCTGGGGATTGATATTTCGTTCCAACGTGATGATATGTTTCGTCGCACCCGTCGTTTGATCTGTTTTGATATGGATTCTACTTTGATTAAGACCGAGGTTATTGATGAACTTGCTATACGGGCTGGTGTTGGCGATAAGGTGAAGGCTATTACCGAATCTGCTATGCGTGGTGAGATTGATTTCAATGAGAGTTTTGTTCGCCGTGTTGCTATGCTCGAAGGGTTGGATGTTTCGGTTATGAAGCAGATTGCCGAATCGTTGCCTATTACCGAGGGTCTTGAACGGTTGATGATGGTTCTCAAACGTGTAGGTTTTAAGACTGCTATTCTTTCGGGTGGTTTCACCTATTTTGGCGAGTATCTTCAGAAGCGTTATGGATTTGACTATATGTATGCCAATGAGTTGGAGATCGAAGATGGTCGTTTGACGGGTCGTCATATTGGCGATATTATTGATGGCAAGCGCAAGGCAGAGCTGCTGAAGGTGATGGCTCAGGTCGAGCATATTAATATTGCTCAGGTTGTTGCTGTGGGCGATGGTGATTGTTAGT
>JAWXTL010000287.1:0-2287 GCA_044433565.1 Rikenellaceae bacterium
TTACTCCCGTCGAACTGATCCCCTCTAGCCGTTCGATTAGGTGTGTTCGGATTCCTAGGCTCTCGAAGGAGTCTACTCCTCCTTGTTTTTCTTTGCCGAAGTGGTGTCCTTCTCCGACATAAATATTTGTGGCCGATAGTTTGCCCCTTAGAATATCCTTGACAAACCGATCGTAGGGCATTTGGCTAAATTCTTGGGTGAAGTTGATTACCAGTACGTGTTCGGCTCCTGCTTCTTTCAGTAGGATTAGCTTTTCGGGGGTTGTCGAGAGTAGTCTGTTGTTTCCTCTTAGCACCTCTCGTGGGTGTGGGTCGAAGGTTACAATTACCGAGGTCGCACCTAGTGATTCAGCCAAGTCGTTCATTCTTGAGATCAATAGGCGATGCCCTCTGTGCACTCCGTCAAAAGAGCCTACGCTGACTACTGTCTCTTTGAACTGTGGTAATTCTTCTATGCCGTTATAAATTTTCATTCTCTTGGGGGTGTTTCTTCTCTATTTTGTGAAGTAGGCTACTTTTTCCAGTAGTGAGATTATATCATAGTCGGCTACAAAAATATCTTTGTTAAAGACCAAAGGTGATGAGGTGAAGTTGAGTACTCCTTTAACTTTTGCTTTTTCGATGGGTTCTATCATTGCTCCAACGGCACTCGATGGACAGGCTAGTATTACTAGCTCTACGTTGGATTGCGCTGCTCTGTCGACAAAAGTCGAAACATCGTAACATGGTATTCCTACAACATCTCGTCCCACCTTCTGGGGGTCGACATCAAACGCCTCTACTATTTTCAACTTACGTCTTTTTCCGTTGAAGTATTGGGTTATTGCTTGAGCTAGATTTCCCATACCTATTATGGCTACGTTGCGTGGTTGATCGCTATCTAGGATCTTCCCTATAAACTCCACCAACTCTTTTATGTCGTATCCTCTCTTTGCGTCACTCGAAAACCCTATTAACATTAGATCTCTTCTGACTTGTACTGCTGTGATCGAATGCATATGTGCCAATTCGTGAGAGTAGATGTGGCTACGCCCTAATGAGAGCTGAGTGAGTAACATACGTCGGTATTCACTTAGTCTTTCTACGGTTCTCTCAGGAAGAGTTTTTACTATTTTATTCTCTATCATTAAAACTTATCTGGTTGAATTGCCTACAAAATTAATAAATTTATATCTTTGCACAAATTTTATAACCTTTAAACTTTTATAATTTATGACTAGAGCTGTAATCTTTGATATGGATGGGGTGTTGGTTGACAACCGAGAGGTGCATATTGATTCGTTTATGGAGTGGTGTCACCGCTTTGGGGTAGAGATGGGGCGTGATGCTTTGCACTCTTATTTTGGCATGGGCAATGATGAGATATTCCCTGCTGTTTTGGGTCGTGATGATCTTTCTCCCCGGGAGATTGCTCGTTTTAGCGATGAGAAGGAGGCTATTTATCGTGAGATGTTTGCCGATAATATTACTCCTACTGCGGGGCTTATTGATATGCTTGAGGGGCTTCGTTCTCGTGGTATTTTGATGGCTGTGGGTAGTAGTGGTATGCGTAAGAATGTTGACTTTGTTTTGGATAAGTGTGGTATTCGTGAGTATTTCACTGAGATTGTTGATGGCGATCAGTTACATCGTGCCAAGCCTGACCCAGAGGTATTTCTTTTGGGTGCGGAGCGTTTGGGTGTTCCTTGTTCTGAGGTTTTGGTTTTCGAGGATTCTTATGCTGGTATTGCTGCGGCACGGGCGGCAGGGATGAAGGTTGTGGCTTTGGCTACTACTTTTGCTCGTGAGACACATTCGGATTTTGATCTTTTGGTTGATGATTTCACTCAGACTTCGGCTGAGGAGGTTTTGGCGTTGTAATTTAGCTCCTAAAAGATATGGAGAGTTCTCGGACGGCTGTCGGGATTTGCCTCGTAAGCCTTCAGGTTTACGGGGCTCGGGGCGTGTGGGAGCCGTCCAAGGGTGGTCGGAAGATTCGTGGATAAAACGTTGGGGTCGTTCTAATGAAGAAAAGTTTTTGGTCGGTTGGGCATTTTTTCAAAAAGCATCCACAGTTCCTAGTGGTTGAAGCTATGCTTCCTAGCGGTTAGAGGCTTTTGTATCAGAGGATTTTGATTCTCGCCCCCACGGGAGCCCTGCACTACTAAAGTAGCACATGACCCAGCAAGAGTCCCAGAAAATACCCGAACGTCCCAGAACAATCAATCTCTTCTGGGGCAAAATATTCCAATTGCGATAGCGGAGATTTGCCTTCTGTAAGAAGGGAAATCTCTACGGGGCGGACGGCT
>JAWXTL010000288.1:0-2279 GCA_044433565.1 Rikenellaceae bacterium
GAGCGTCCGCCCTGCTGACTTTCCTGCGTGGAAAGTCTCGCTATCGCAATTGGAGCGTTTTGCTCCAGAAGAGATTGATTGTTCTGGGACACTCGGGTCTTTTCTGGGACTTTTGCTGGGTCATGTGATACTTTAGTAGTAGGGGGCTCCCCCATATAATCAGCTTGAAGGAGTGTCAGCCCTGCTGACTTTCCTGCGTGGAAAGTCTCGCTATCGCATTCGGAAATGCCTCTGCAAAAGTTTTCCTAGCAGACTAAGACTAATGCTGTGTAAGCTGTCGAAGCTGGTCACGATAAGCCGTCAAAAGACGTGACTTACTAATAAATCCAACATAACGATCATCATGATCCACAACAGGAAGATTCCAAACCCGAGTCTTCTCGAACTTCTCGGCAACAACCCGTGCATCCTCGCCTGTTCGGATAATAGCACACGGCTCATCAATATATTCGGTGATCGAACAACCCCAATTCTCCCTCTTGAACATCACCCGACGAATACCATCAAGAGTGACAATCCCTGCCAAACGACCATCCTCATAAAGCACAGGGAAAAGGTTACGACCACTGCGCTCAACCGCCACAGTAACCTCGGCCAATGTGTCGGTGTAGTTTAGCTTATAGAAATCGTTCTCGATCAACTTGTCGATATTGAGCAACTGCATAGTGTTCTGATCTTTGTCATGGGTGAGCAACTCACCTCGTGCCGCAAGACGTTTGGTATAGATCGAATAAGGCTCGAAATAGTAGCTCAAAGCAAAACTAACGGTACTTGCCAACATCAAAGGTAAAAACAGTTGGAAACCACCCGTGAGTTCAGCAACCAAAAACATAGAGGTCATAGGAGCCTTCATCACACCACTCATCACGGCCGCCATCCCCACCAGCGTGAAACTTCCAACAGGAAGGTCGACCCCAAAAAAATGGTTGGTAACCGTAGAGATAAAAAATCCAAGCATAGCTCCCACAAAGAGTGAAGGGGCAAATGTACCACCTACACCACCAGCGGCATTAGTGAAACTCGAAGCCACAACCTTGAACAAGAGAAGCCCTGCCACATAGAGTATAATCGCCAGAATATTATCCTCGATTCCATAGATCAACGAATGGTCGAGCAGCGAGTGATAATCGCCATTAAGGATCTTCTGGATCACATCATACCCCTCGCCATATAGAGGAGGGAAAATAAAGATCAATAGCCCTAGCCCAGTTGCACCGATAATAATCTTTTTCCACGGGGAGCTAATCTTCGAGAAGCGTTTCTCGACCGAAGTTGAGGTCGAAGCAAATAGATAGCTCACACACCCTGCTGCCAAAGCCAAAAGAACATAGTAACCCGTATTTTCGATATGGAAAGCCGGAGTGTAAGTTCCAAAAAATGGCTCAAGATCCGAAAGCAGATAGGTCGTAGTGGCCGCCGTAACCGAAGCAATCATAAGTGGAACGACACTAGTAAAAGTAAGCTCCATCATCAGCACCTCAAGCACAAAAGCAAAACCAGCAATCGGAGCTTTATATACCGCTGCCAATGCTGCCGCTGCTCCACATCCCAAAAGCAAAGTAATATGATTGTATCGCAAACGAAGAAACTGCCCCACATTAGATCCAATAGCCGCCCCCGTTAGCACAATAGGAGCTTCGGCACCTACCGACCCACCAAAACCTATGGTCACCGACGAGGCAACCACACTAGAATAACAGTTATGCCCCTTGATGCGTGACTCCTTGCGTGAAATGGCATAAAAAATGCGTGTCACCCCATGCGAAATATTATCCTTGACCCAATAACGAACAAAAAGCACAGTCAGAGTAATACCAATAGCAGGAGTAACCAGATATAAAAAATTGACCGTCTGGTTATTGACCCAGCTATTGACAAAAGCCTGTACCATATGTATCGAACTCTTGAGAAGATCACCCGCAATAGCAACCAAAACCCCCACAACCACAGCTAGGATAAATAGTAGTTGTTGTTCGGAGAATCGTCGCATCTGACGACTAAGGAGCACTTGGAGTCGATCAATGAATTTCATGATGTATGTGGTTTTTTTATATATCTGTTAGTTTGTTTTTTCGCTTTAATACGCTCTACAAGAAGAGTTTGACAAGGGGTATTAGTAGTGCCGTGGCAAGACCCATAAGCCCAATCGAAAGCCCTGCCATCGCCCCCTCGATCGCCCCCAACTCCATAGCACGTGCAGTGCCCACACCATGTGAGGCGCATCCCATAGCCACACCTTTTGCCACAGGACTCTTGATTCTTATGAGTTTGAGCACCCC
>JAWXTL010000289.1:0-2274 GCA_044433565.1 Rikenellaceae bacterium
GTCCACAAGGACACTCGCCAACCAAAATACGAGTCAAATCACGAGTACGATAGCGAATCAAAGGCATAGCCTCACGATCAAGAGTAGTCAAAACCAACTCACCAATCTCACCATCGGCAACAGGCTCCAAGGTCTCAGGGTCAATAATCTCCATCAAATAAGAGTCCTCCCAAAGGTGAAGACCATTTTGTTCGGGGCACTCAAAAGCCACCCCCGGCCCACTCATCTCGGACATACCAAAGCAATTATAAGCTTTCACCCCCAACAACTCCTCGATCTTCTGGCGTTGCTCCTCGGTGTGTGGTTCGGCACCAATAATCAAAGTTTTAAGGCTAGTATGGCAAGGATCAATCCCTTGGGCACGAAAAACCTCCGCCAAACGAACAGCATAAGAAGGAATAGCATGAATAGCAGTAGTGCCAAAATCGGTAATAAACTTAATCTGACGAATACTATTACCCGTAGCAGCAGGAACCATCATAGCACCAAGGTGCTCAGCACCATTATGGATACCCAGCCCTCCAGTAAACATACCATAGCCCGAAGTATTCTGAAAGACATCAGTATTGCGAAGCCCAACCATATACATACATCGAGCCACACGGTTAGCCCAAATATCAAGATCCTTATGCGAATGGCAAACCACAATAGGATTACCGGTAGTACCACTAGAAGAGTGAAGTCGAGCAACCGCAGTTTGAGGAACAGCATTAAGCCCAAAAGGGTAATTATTGCGAAGGTCATCCTTGGTCGTAAAAGGCAATTTTGTAATATCGGCAATCGTAGTTACACTATTTTCGTCGATGCCCATCTGGGCAAACACCCTAGAGTAATAGGGTGATTGTGCAGCCTGAGAGATTGTCGACTTGAGTCGTTCGAGCTGCAACTGTTCGATCTCGGGGCGAGACATCGTCTCTATATCTGGTTCATAGTATTTGTTATCCATTTTGTTTGAAACTATTTTTGTATAAATTTTATAACTATTTTTTATTACGTTGAGCCTCATCAAAAAGCCCAAGGCGATGATCGAGCATCTCTAGCATATCGTCTGTTATTCTCGATGTACAAGCACGAACACCCTCACGCAGACTACCCGTAGTCGAAAGCGAGATAGAGCTTATGCCATAGTAGACAAATTCGCTAACCAACTCAGCGCAAGTAAGATCCCCATAACCAATCGTAAAGAAAAAACCATCACTAATCTCTCGATCAATATCGGTGTCATAGACCACATGAAAACCATGTCGAGCGAGTATCTCTTTCATTCTCTTAGCACGACGGCCATACTCACTAGTATAGCGCACAAAGTTAAACCGACCATCACTAGAGGCTCGAAACATCTTCGCCAGAGCCATCTGCACCGAATGAGTAACCCCCGAGGTAATCATATACATAATAGCATTGGTAAAGGTAATGCCAAAATGCCCCGCACCCGAGTATCGCTCCCCAAGCAAAGGGTAACACCTATTATATAGCCTATCGCTAACACAGCAAGTTGCCACACGCTGACCAGCATAGCTAAAAATCTTAGAAGCCGAGATAAACAACATATAATTATCGGTATATCGAGCAACAGTAGGAATATAAGGCTCACAAAACGGAATGCCATAATCCTCCCGAAAATCCATCCCCAGATAAGCCAAATCCTCAAGGACAATAGTATCATACCGTGTAGCAGCCTCACCAATAATGCGAAGCTCCTCGTGCGTAAAAGTAATCCAAGTGGGATTATTAGGCGACGAATAGACAATACCCGCAATATTGCCACAACTCAAAATCTCATCTAACTTCCCACGCAACTTCTCGCCACGATACTCAAAAACATCAAAAGAGATATATTTCACACCCAAAATCCTAAGCTGAGATTTCTGAATAGGGAACCCTGGGTCAACAAACAAAATAGTATCTTTTTTGGCATCGAGCTGGGTACAAATAACAAAAGAGCCAAAAGAGCCCGTCACAGAGCCAACCGTAGGAAGGCAAGACGCCGCCGAAATATCAACATCCAAAAAAGCCTTGACAAATCGAGAAGTCTCCTCTTTGAGAACGGCAACCCCCTCGGCAGCAGGATAACGAGAGGCAACCCCCTCGTCCAGAGCCTCCTTCTCGGCATCCATCCCAATCACACAAGGATCCAAACCCGGAATACCCTGATCCATACGGATAAAAGGGATTCCACTCTCTCGCTCGAGAGTTGCAGCCAAAAGCAACATCTCGCCAATAGTAGCACTAGAGAGCGAGGAGATCTTGAGCTGCGACATAGTACGATCAACC
>JAWXTL010000290.1:0-2241 GCA_044433565.1 Rikenellaceae bacterium
CTATCTCTCTTAGCTTCATCATTTTCGATAACAACTCTGAGATCTCTACCGAAGTTGTACCCACAAGCACTGGGCGACCTTTGGCCACAAGCTCGTTTACCTTTTCGATTACTGCGGCATATTTTTCACGCTTGGTTTTGTAGATTAGGTCTTGGAAGTCATTTCTTTTGATTGGGCGGTTGGTTGGGATTACCACCACATCTAGTTTGTAGATGTTCCAGAACTCAGATGCTTCGGTTTCGGCTGTACCTGTCATTCCCGATAGCTTGTGGAACATACGGAAGTAGTTTTGTAGGGTTACCGTTGCGAATGTTTGGGTTGCGGCTTCGATTTTGACGTTTTCTTTTGCTTCTATTGCTTGGTGCAGTCCGTCTGAATAGCGACGACCCTCTAGGATACGACCTGTTTGTTCGTCTACGATTTTTACTTTGTTGTCTTGTACGATATATTCGGTGTTGTTCTCGAACATAGCGTATGCTTTAAGCAGCTGATTGACGGTGTGGATACGCTCTGATTTGATTGCGTATTCGGCCAACATTTTGTCTTTTTCGGCTAGGCGTTCTTCTTGTGATAGTTCACTTTGTTCTAGGTTTGCTATGTTTGTTCCTATGTCTGGTAGGATGAAGAATCGTTTGTCGTTGAATTTGGCTGATAGTGCGTCGTGACCTTTGTCTGTTAGCTCTACTGCGTTGCTTTTTTCGTCGATGATGAACAGTAGTTCATCTGTGACTTCGGGCATACGCTTTGAGTTATCTTGCATGAAGGTATTTTCGGTCTTTAGCATTAGTGCTTTTATACCTTGCTCTGAAAGATATTTGATTAGGGGTTTACTTTTTGGTAGACCTTTGTGTGCACGGTATAGGAGTTTTCCTCCTTCTTCGGTTTTCCCTGCTTCGATTAGTTTTTTTGCTTGGATTAGGGTTGTTGAGCAGAGGGATTTTTGTAGGTTGTGTAGGTTTGCTACCGATGGGCAGTACTCCTCGAATAGTTGGTCGTCACCTTTAGGTACTGGGCCACTAATGATTAGGGGTGTTCTTGCGTCGTCGATCAATACTGAGTCAACCTCATCTACTATTGCGTAGTGGTGTTTTCTTTGTACTAGGTCTTCTTTGTCGTTTGACATGTTGTCACGCAGGTAGTCGAAGCCAAATTCGTTGTTTGTTCCGAATGTGATGTCGCAGTTGTATGCTTTACGTCTTGCGTTTGAGTTTGGTTGGTGTTTGTCTATGCAGTCAACTGATAGTCCGTGGAACATATATAGGGGTCCCATCCATTCTGAGTCACGACGGCTTAGGTATTCGTTGACCGTGACTACGTGTACTCCTCTTCCGCTTAGGGCGTTTAGGAATACTGGTAGGGTTGCCACTAGGGTTTTACCTTCACCGGTTGCCATTTCGGCTATTTTCCCTAGGTGCAGGGCTACTCCACCGAATAGCTGTACGTCGTAGTGGATCATGTCCCATTTGATTAGGTTTCCACCGGCAGTCCATTGGTTTTTGTAGATTGCTTTGTCTTCTAGGATTTCTACGAAGTCGTGTTGGGTTGCTAGTTCACGGTCGAAGTCTGTTGCTTGGACTTCGATTGTTGGGTTTTGGGTGAATCTACGTGCTGTTTCTTTTACTATTGCGAAGACCTCTGGTAGTATTTCTTTTAGTTGGGATTCTATTATTTCTAGTTGGTCTTTTTCTAGTGTGTCAACTTGGGCGGCTAGGCTTTCTTTTTTTGCCACTTCCATATCCTGTTCCATTTGGGTTTTAATGGTTTGGATTTGGAGGTCTGTTGGCTCTAGGACTTCAGCTATTTGGATTTTGAATTCGGTTATTCTTTGTCTTAGTTGGTCGTGTGTTAGGGTTATTATTTTTGGTTCTATTTTCAGGGCACTGTCGACGAATGGTTGGATTTCTTTTTTATCTCTGTCGGATTTGCTTCCTAGGAATAGTTTTATTAGGCTTTCTGTGATTCCCATGTTGGTTAAATTTTGTTTTTTTATAGTTGAGTTGCAAAGGTATGTTTTTTCTTGTAGAATACAAAACCTTGGTAGGTTCTATTTTCGATAAAATTTAATAATGTTTTTATTGTATTTTATTTGGAATTGTAGATTTTTTGTTTTATCTTTAAAGCGTAACGATGATTGTTCTTGTAACGATGATTGTTCTTGTAACGATGATTGTTCTTGTAACGATGATTGTTCTTGTAACGATGATTGTTCTTTATTGTTATTGTTACTGGCTTTAGGTATAT
>JAWXTL010000291.1:0-2236 GCA_044433565.1 Rikenellaceae bacterium
ACTCCCCTCGATAAGCTCTGGATCATAGACCATTTCGCCCATCATCTGGTAGCCTCCACATATACCATAGAGTGGTTTGTTGGCTTTGTGATGTTTGAGAATTGCCCCATCTAGTGCCATTTTGCGTAGATATATTAGGTCGGAGATTGTGCTTTTTGACCCAGGTAGGATCACTATATCCGATTGTTCGATCTCCTGAGCACTACTCACATACCTCAGGTTGACCCCATCACACATCGAGAGCGTGTTGAAATCGGTAAAATTCGAGATGCTAGGCAATCTGATAACTCCAATATTTACCCCGTGGTTGTTATCCTGCGATTTGTTTACGTAGTCCAGAGCTACGGAATCCTCTTGCTCGATAAATATATCTTTGAAATAGGGTAGTACCCCAACAACTGGAACCCCTGTGATCTTTTCGATAATCTCTCTCCCATCGTCAAAGAGCGAAAGATCGCCACGGAACTTGTTGACTATTATCCCCTTGATTAATTTTCTTTGCTCCTCGGGCAGGAGCTTTATCGAACCATATACCGAAGCAAACACCCCTCCACGATCAATATCAGCCACCAGTATTGTCGCCGCCTTGGCGTGTTGAGCCATTCGCATATTGGTGATGTCATTTTGCCATAGGTTCATCTCCGAGATACTCCCTGCACCCTCCATCACGATTGGGTTGTATAGCTTTTGGAGTTTGTCGAATGATGATTTGACCTCCCTGAATAGCTCCTCTCTATTCTCTTGCCTAAAATATTCGAGTGTACTACGATTGCCTATTGGTTTTCCGTGTAGGACTACTTGCGAGGAGTTGTTCGAGACGGGTTTTAGCAGTAGTGGATTCATCAGCACCGAACATTCTACTCCTGAGGCTTCTGCCTGAACGGCTTGTGCTCTCCCTATCTCTAGGTTATCGGCTGTTGGGTAGCTATTTAGTGCCATATTTTGCGCTTTGAAGGGGGCGGGTTGGTATCCATCCTGCTTGAAAATGCGGCAAAATCCAGCATTGACTACTGATTTTCCAACATCAGAGCCTGTTCCCACAAACATTATAGGTTTCAATTTTTTCATCTTAAATTTCTAACTTTACTAATTCTCCATACTCGATTTTTTTGTCGAATGCCTCGCTGGGGGTTGCTATATTCATTGCTACGAGTGCTCCACGTATAAAACCTGAGTGGGTGACTATCAAAATATCATCTTCGGTTTCGGTCATCATTTCATCGAGAAAACTCTTTGCTCTGCCTATTAGTTCTGCGAATGATTCACCATTTGGGGTGGGGTGTTCGATATAGTTGTCGAACCATTCTTTGCCCTCGGTGCTAAGAAATATATCATCCCACCGCATCATTTCCCAATCTCCGAAGTTGAGCTCTTTTAACCTTGGATCTACTGTCACTGTATCGCACTGCTGAGTTTGATTTACTACCTCTTTGGCTAGTTGGGTGCAGCGTTTTAAGGGGCTGCTATATATGGTTTTAAAGTGCTTTACTTCAAGTGATTTGATCGCTTTGGCCGTATCCGATTTTGAACTTTCGGGGTCAAGTCCTAGGTCGGTATTTCCGTAGCAGATACCACTCTCTATATCGGGTTTGGTATGTCTCAGTAGGTATATCATAGGTTGTAGGCTGCAAAAATTGTAATATAAAACAAGATCTCTGCAATCTGCTGCAAAGCCCCTAGTGTATCGCCCGTACACCCTTCGATTTTGCGTCGGGTGTATGCCCTAAAGACTATTATTAGCAGCGAGCCGATGGCTAGATATAGGCTCATTGCCTTCCATCCCAATAGCGTTAGTGGGGCTATTGCGATAATTCCTGCTACGATCAATGAGAGGGCTGAGATTCCTCGTGAGGCGTGTGTTGCCTTTGATTTTTCGCTGCGTACATACGGTGTGGTCGAGAGCATTACAATGGGGGTGAACCTGCTCGTACTTTGAGCCAAAACCATAATCACGAGAGTATCCATAATCTCCACATTTATCTGGGCTAATGAGCTTATCAACAAGAATTTCAGAAGAATCGAGCATGCGAGAGTTATTACACCATAAGTCCCGATATGACTATCCTTCATTATGCGCATGATATTCTCTTTGTCGTATCCAGCTCCAAATCCGTCGGCAAAATCGGCCAGACCATCCTCGTGGAAAGCCCCCGTAGTGAGTAGCATTGCCACCATTGCCACCATCACCGCCACACTCAGTGGCATTATCAGCGAAGCAGCCCACAGCACACTAGAG
>JAWXTL010000292.1:0-2234 GCA_044433565.1 Rikenellaceae bacterium
AAAGCCCCCCATCATCCAAAACCTCAAAAGAAGCACCCCCCCGAGGATTCCGCCCCAAACCCCGTACCATAATGGTCAAAGAACAACCATCCACAAAAGCCCGATCACTCAAACGCCAAGAATCCAAAACAAAAGAGTGAACATACTGATCCGAAACATCACAACCAACAATCAAACGGTTCGCAAGAGTATCCAAAGCCAAAACAACCCAAACTACCCCTTCGGTCAAATACTCCTCGAAAATATCAAACCCCCGACGTTGACCAATAGTATAAAGCAAAGCCCCCGAATGTGACCCAATAACACGCCCCTCAAGATCAACAACATCACCCGAGGAAGGAGACAAACAAGCGAAAACAAAATCCCGATAAGAGACCCCCGAAGGCAAAAAACAGAGCCCCATACTCTCACGAGTGCGAGAAATCTCGGAATAACCACGACCCGAAAGATAATCCCGAACTTCGGCCTTGGTCATATCGCCCAAAGGAAACAAAGCCCGAGAGAGAATATCCTGAGAAAGATCCCAAAGATAATAAGATTGATCCTTGGCAGGGTCAACGCCACGTCGGATAAACCACTCACCATCAACCTTCAGCTGACGAACATAATGCCCCATAGCAAAATAATCAGCCCCCACCCGATCGGCAAACTCTGCCAAATGATACCACTTAAAACGAGGATTACAAAAAGAACAAGGAGCAGGAGTACGCCCTAAACGCAACTCCCCAAGGAAATAATCAACAACACAAGAGCGAAACTCCACTCGCAAATCCAAAACAGTCAAAGGAATCCCCAGCCAACAGGCATTACGCTCCGCCAAAGAGACCCCCGAAGGATCATCATTCACCCAAAAGTGAACCCCCTCGACCACATAGCCCAAATCCAAAAGCCGCAAAGCCGCCGCCGCCGAATCCAAACCACCCGAAAGAGCCACCACAACTCGCTTCTTGTCCATAAACATCAAAAGTCTAAAAAAAAGAAAACCACCCAATCTGAAAAGTTAAAAACAACTCAGATAGGTGGTCTTCAAATATCAAATCTCACCGCCATAGCTCCCAACAAAAGAGCAGAAAGCCAGAGAGAGAGAAAGTCAAATTAATAGTTGCCAAACAACTCTTTTTCCATATCCCCAGTAGCCGAAGATGCCTCAGAAGATGCGCCCTCATAAGGTTTATTGAAATCACCACGAGCCTCAGCCTCAGCAAAATCAGGCTTCTCCTTGCGGATATACTCCAAAACATCCTGCAAACCAGCAGCAAATTTCATGAAATCTTCTTTATATAGATGAATCTTATGCTTGTCGATAGCAAAGCCGCCATCACGCAAAGGTTTCTTGCGACTCTCGGTAATTGTCACATAATAATCATCGCCACGAGTGGCCTTAACATCGAAATAATAGATTCTTTTACCAGCCTTAACTGGCACAGAAAAAACTTCGTCTTCAACCGATTCTGCACGTGAGCCGTACCCCCCACTTCTGTAATTGTCTTGGTAATATGCCATAATAAATTTAGGATTACTATACTTTAATTAGTTATTAAAAATTTCTCAAAAGTAACTAACTTTTCTTTTATTTGCAAATCGCAACCAAAATTTCTACCTTTGTGCCAAATAAAATTTAAACACTATTTATGAAAAATATTGACCTTACGCTGCTTCCTCAGCGTAGTGAAAAACCCCGCTCTAAAGGAGTCACAATGGTGATGGATAAAGGGTTATCGCATATTGAAGCTCAAAACCTATGCTCGGTGGCCGACCACCTAATTGATTTTGTGAAACTGGGTTTTGGCACCTCGGTTTTCTCTAAAAATGTGGCAGAGAAAGTGGCTATTTATCAGCAACATGGCATAAAAGTTTATCTTGGAGGAACGCTCCTTGAGGCTTGTATAATCCGTGGAGAACTAGCCAAATACCTTGAATTTGCTAATTCACTAGGCATTGATACAATAGAAGTTTCGGATGGGTCGATGATTATGGATCACACCAAAAAGTGCGAATTGATAAGCCAACTCTCTCAAAAATATACCGTTCTCTCGGAAGTGGGATCAAAAGTCGCAGGAAAAATCATAGCCAACGAGCAATGGATCGAAATGATGCAACGAGAACTAGAGGCTGGTTCGAGCTATGTTATTGCCGAAGCACGTGAGGCTGGTAATATCGGTATCTTCCAAAAAGACGGGTCGGCAAACCAAGAGCTTATTGAGGCCATCTCGGGTGCTGTGCCACGCTTGCTG
>JAWXTL010000293.1:0-2230 GCA_044433565.1 Rikenellaceae bacterium
ATTCGTGAGGCAACGATCTCGCAGGTCGAGGCTTTTCATACTCGATATTACACTCCTTCGAATGCTATTTTGACCATTGCGGCAGATCTTCCTGAGGGTGAGATGTTCGATTATGCTCAGAAGTGGTTTGGGGATCTTGATTCTCGCCCAGCACCCATCGACGATATTCGCCAAGAGCCACCACAAACCGAGGCTCGTGAGTTGACACTCCATCGTGATGTTCCTGTATCGTTGATCTATATTGCTTTTCGCATTGGCGACAGGCTTTCTCGTGAATATACGGTTTGTGATGTTATCACTGACCTTTTGAGCAATGGCACTTCTAGCCGTTTGTATCAACGTTTAATCAAAGAGCAGACGTTGTTTTCGAGTGTCAATGCCTATGTCACTAGCGAACTTGATGGTGGGATGTTGATGATTACGGCACGTCTGCTCGAAACGACCACCACCGATCAGGCTAAGGAGGCTCTTTGGCGTGAGCTAGATGAGCTGACGCAGAGCCTATGCCAAGATCACGAGTTGCAGAAGATCAAAAATAAATATGAGGCTCAGAATCTTTTCTCGGAGATTAACGTTTTGAACAAAGCCATAAATCTTTCGTTCTATGAGATGTTGGGCGATGCCAACCTGATCAATAGTGATGTCGAGAACCATAATTCGGTCACAGCCTTAGAGATTCAGCAGACCGCACGTGAACTTTTCACCCCTGAGAGATCCAACACGATACTTTATCTCTCGAATACCACACACCCACAAGAGTAATACAATGAGCCAACAATATATATTAGACAGGCAGCAGATGCCTCCCACTCAGTTGCCAGAGTCGCTGACACTTCCTTCGCATACTTTATACACCACCGACAATGGGGTTGAGCTTTATGCACTCTCTTCGGGCGATAATCCTGTGATTCGACTTTCGGTTGTTTTTCGTAGTGGTTCTCGCCACCAGATACATCCTTTTACGGCTAGTGCCACCCTCAATATGTTGTCGGAGGGGACTGCTCGTTTGACCTCAGCCGAGATTTCTCAGACTTTGGATTTCTATGGTATTTTCTATGACACTTCGATTGACCGTGATTTTTCGATTGTGACTATCAATGTCCTCGAAAAGTTTTTGCCCGAGGCTCTTGATCTTTTGGAGCAGCTTTTGATCTATCCTTCGTTTTCTGAGAAGGAGTTGGATATCTATAAGAGCAAACGCTCCGAGCAGCTCAAAGTCGAGCGTGAAAAACCTGCCTACCTTGCTCGTGAGCTATTCTCGAAGACTCTCTTTGGCGAGAATCACCCTTATGGTTTGATTTCGGATGTCTCCTCTTATGAGACTTTGACCACCTCGCATATCAAGGATTATTTTGCTACTCATTTTACGGCTCAGAACTCTTTTGCTGTTTGCAGTGGTAAACTTAGCGATGAGTCGATCAGCAGTATCAAGGAGTTGCTATCGAAACTTCCTTTGCAATCTAAGCCTAAGATCGACAATCCAGTGCCACCTGTTAAGAACTCTCCACGGGCGCATATCGAGCGAGAAGATGCCCTTCAGACTTCGATTCGTATTGGTCTTCCGCTTTTTACCAAGGGCGATCCACGTTATGAGCAGATGCAGGTTGTGGCTATGGTTTTGGGTGGTTATTTTGGCTCTCGATTGGTTCGCAACCTACGTGAGGAGCATGGCTACACCTATGGTATTTATGCTGCTATGGTTTCGATGCAGCACGTGGGTTATTTTGCTATTGCCACCGACGTAACAGCCCAATATACGGGCGATGCTATCGAACAGATTTTCTATGAGATCGAGCGTCTACACACCGAATTAATCTCGCACGAAGAGCTTACGGTGGTCAAAAATATGATTGTTGGCGAGGTGATGCGCATTATAGATGGACCCTTTGGGATAGCCGATGTGGTGATTGATAATATCGAATCGTCGATGGATCCAGCATACCTCGATCAGTTTTTGCAGACTGTAAGAGAAATCACCCCCCAGACGATCAAAGAGTTAGCCACAGAACACCTAAGGCGTGAAAATCTCACATTGGTAACGATTGGATCGGAAAAATAGTAATTAATTGCATATAACGGAGAGTGCTCCAGTTGGCAACTCTTTATATAACTCTCCGATCAAAAACAACTGCACTCTTTAGAAAAAAAATCATATCTTTGCCACCGAATCGAGATTATATCATAGCGCAGGAGTGGGATTTATTTGGTATGCGTATCGAAAAGCGTGTCG
>JAWXTL010000294.1:0-2223 GCA_044433565.1 Rikenellaceae bacterium
GATGAAAAAAGCGATCATGAAATCTTATGGCAAAAAAGGTGAGAATATCGTAAATATGAACTACCAAGCGGTTGACGCTGGTGCGGCTGTTGAGCAAATCGAGGTTGATCCTTCTTGGGCTTCTTTGGAGGTTGAAGTTAAGGTAGTAGACCCTGCAACTCCAGCTTTTGTTCGTGATATTGTTGAACCGATCAACTCTTTGGAGGGTGATTCACTTCCAGTATCGGCATTCAATGGTCGTGAAGATGGTACTTGGGACAATGGTACTGCGGCATACGAAAAACGTGGTATCGCAGCTTCGATCCCAATGTGGCTAGAAGACAACTGTATCCAATGTAACCAATGTGCTTATGTTTGTCCTCATGCAGCGATCCGTCCATTCCTATTGGATGAGACCGAAGCCGCTAACGCACCAGAGGGAACTCCAATGGCGCAAGGCAAAGGTCCTTTGAAAGCATACCAATTCAAACTTCAGGTATCTCCACTTGACTGTACTGGTTGTGGTAACTGTGCTAACATCTGTCCTGCTCCAAACAAAGCTCTAGCGATGAAACCTCTTGAGCCACAACTAGAAGCCGAAAACGCTCGTTGGAACTATATGCACGGTACAGTGGGTTACAAATCGACAGTAGTGGACAAAACCAAAACTGTTAAGAACCTACAATTTGAACAACCACTATTCGAGTTCTCGGGAGCTTGTGCTGGTTGTGGTGAGACTCCATATATCAAAGCAATTACTCAGCTATTTGGTGACCGTATGATGGTTGCTAATGCAACGGGTTGTTCTTCGATCTATGGTGGTTCGGCTCCTTCTACTCCATATTGTACTAACTCTGAGGGTCAAGGTCCAGCTTGGGCTAACTCACTATTCGAGGACAATGCTGAGTTTGGTATGGGTATGAATATCGGTAGCGAAAAACTTCGTGACCGTTTGGAAATTATTATGAGCAAAGCTATCGAGAGCTGCACTGAATGTTCAGAAGAGCTAAAAGCTGCTTTTGCTGAGTGGATCGCAGGTCGCCAAAATGGTGAGGCTTCAAAAGCTGCTGCCTCTAAGATCATTCCAATGGCCGAGGCTTGTGATTGCTCTTATTGCAAAGAGATCGTAGAGCTTAAAGATTACTTGGTGAAACGTTCACAATGGATCTTTGGTGGTGACGGTTGGGCTTATGATATTGGATATGGTGGTCTTGACCATGTATTGGCATCGGGCGAAAACGTTAATGTTTTGGTTATGGATACCGAGGTTTACTCTAACACTGGTGGTCAATCATCGAAATCTACTCCAATTGGTGCTGTTGCTAAGTTTGCATCTTCGGGTAAACGTATTCGCAAGAAAGACCTTGGTATGATGGCCGTATCTTATGGCTATGTATATGTTGCTCAGGTTGCTATGGGTGCTAACCACGCACAATACCTACAAGCTATCAAAGAGGCTGAGGCTTATGATGGTCCATCTTTGATTATTGCTTACTCACCTTGTATCAACCATGGTATCAAGGGTGGTATGGGTATTTCGCAATTGACCGAGAAGAAGGCTGTTGAGTGTGGTTACTGGCATATGTGGAGATTTAATCCATCGCTAGAATCTCAGGGCAAAAACCCATTCTCATTGGATAGCAAAGCTCCTGATTGGTCTAAATTCCAGGCGTTTATTGGCAACGAGGTTCGTTACACTTCTTTGTTGAAGGCTTTCCCTGCTGAGGCGAATGAGTTGTTCCAAGCATCGCAAGAGAATGCCCAGTGGCGTTACAAAGGCTATGTTCGTATGTCTAAGCTAGATTATTCTGCTGAATAGTTTTATTATCCATTTAGGATATAATGATAGCCCTCTGATTCAAAATGAATCAGAGGGCTTTTTTTTATATTATTGTCCCTGATAAACCGTTGCACATGACCCAGCAAAGTCCCAGAAAATACCCGAGCGTCCCAGAACAATCAACAACTTCGGGGCTGATAATATTCCGAATTGCGACAGCGGATTTTTCGTTAGAAAAATCTACGGGGCGAACGGCTCCCCCCCCGTCGGGAGCCCCGTACTATTTCATAGCACGGGACAACCGACAGCCGCCCGAGAACAATCCATATCTTCGGGAATAGAATTTTCCAATTGCGACAGCGGAGATTTTGCCTTCGCTAGAAGGTAAAATCTCTACGGGGCGGACGGCTCCCCCCGTCGGAAGCCCCGTAAAACTGAAGGCTTACGGGTCACACCGACAGCCG
>JAWXTL010000295.1:0-2221 GCA_044433565.1 Rikenellaceae bacterium
TGCTGCGCCTGGCATGATTTCGATTCTTTTCACTCGATTTATGTCAATTTGCGCATAGGGGTTCGATCCTATCATTCGTCTTCCGTTGAGCAGGAATAGCATATAATCGTCCGGTAGACCATTTAGCGACATTGTTGTCCCCATTCCGTTGGTCATGACCGAGAATGATGGGTTTAGTTTGATTAGGGCATCCTCTAGCGTTAGGATATTGCCATTTCTCAGATCTGTGGCGGTGAGAACTGCAATTGGCACTGGACTCTCTTTTAGTTTTCGTGGGGTTCGAGTCCCTGTTACTACAATCTCGTCTGCGTAGCGTGTCATAGAGTCTTTTTCGACGCTTGTTCCGAATGTGATTTGATTGTTGGTTAGGTTTTCAGATGAGAGACCGTCTTGAGCGTAGCCTCCCATAGCAGATAGCACAGTCATAGCTGTGACTAACATTTGTTTAGAGTTCATCTTTTGAAAATAGATGTTGTAGGTTTAACAATTGCCCTATGCCTTGTAGAACATTAATTATTAGTAGTTCTGGCAGGTTTCCTGGCTCGTTCTGCGTGGTTGAGGCCTTCCCATTTCTCTATTCGCTAATGATTTGTTAGCGATTCAAAACAGTGGCAAAAGATACAACCGGCATTTTTTTGTGAACTTACAGTAGCAGGCACTGCTTCGGTTTTTCACCGAATTCCCTTTTACATATTGCAGGTATAGTTTGCAATAGGTCACCAAAACTGAGCACAAATATATGGATTTAATTCATCTTATCAAATTTTGCTCTTTTTTTCCGTTGCTTTTAGGGTTTTGTATCTCTTTATTTGTTTGGGTTTTAGATTGTTATATTTTTAAAATTATTCTGCTATGTCTCTCTGGTTTTTTTGGAGCGAGACGTGATTTTTGTTTGTATGAAAAACTGTTGATTTTTTTTTGCTAGATTTTGGTAAAATCGTTTATCTCTGTGGTGATTAATGTCTCTTATTTGGAGATAAACTTAGACACTAATGACAACAAATAATTAAATAATGATGCAAAAATTACTTTTATCTATCGGTATAGCCTTTGCAGCTATTGGTTGTACTAAAGATCCGTATGGCACCCAGTCGGGTGACGATGCGCTAACTATCACCTCGAACATTACCACACGTGTGTCGGATGGTCAGTGGGATGAGAAGGATGCTATTGGAGTCTATATGACTGGCGAGGGTGTTAGCTCCGAGAGTGCGAATGTGGAGTACACTACCGCTGATGGCGATGGCACTTTCACCTCGTCCACTCCGCTCTATCTTCCTTCTAGTGGCAGTGTAGAGATCTTTGCCTACTATCCTTATGTTGCAGAGGTAGACCTTGCGGCTTACCCGATTAAGTCGGCAGAACAAGTCGATCTACTTTCGGCAACAGCAACTAGTGTTACCTCTCCATCCGTAGCGTTGGAATTTAACCACTTGCTTTCGAAGGTCTCGCTTACTATCGAGAATGGTGAAGGATTGGAAACCGCAGACCTCGCAGGTTTAGATGTAACTATTTCGGGCATTAGTACCGAGGCGACTTTTGATGTGTCAGAAGGTGAGGTGAATACTTTAGGTGAAGCTTCCGCACTTTCATTAACAACCGCAACGGAAGGTACTTCATCGAGTGCCATTGTTATCCCTCAAACTCTTAGCGATGCAACGCTGTACTTCGACACCAAAGATTACGGCACATTCTCTGCAACGCTTTCAACCACAGAGTTTAAGGTAGGTATGGAGTATAAGTACACCGCCACTCTCAACTGCAATGGCGTAGAGATTACATCGTCAAATATCAGTGGTTGGGGTCCAAACGACGCAGAATCGGGCACCGCTAGTATTGTCGACATCGAGTATAAGAGTGCCGACGATAAATACTATATCAACTCTGCCAAAGGACTTGCAGCGTTCCGTGATTTGGTGAATGATGGAGGTACTAATACGCAGAGTGCGACATTTGCAGGTTTCGAGAGCAGTGCATTTGCTGAGGCAAACCTTGAAATTGATGGTGTTCTTACCCGAGATATTGACCTTAGCGATATTTGTAATGCAGAGGATGGTACAAGTTGGGCTGCAATAGGAAATTATACTACCCAAGAAAACCCTTACAACGGTACCTTTGATGGTGGTGGATTCGAGATTTCGGGACTATATATCAATACAGCTCTTAATCAGCAAGGTCTATTTAGACGTATCAACACCGCTGGTGAGGTCTATAACCTTGG
>JAWXTL010000296.1:0-2188 GCA_044433565.1 Rikenellaceae bacterium
TCGACCAGAAGTGCCACCATCTCTTTGTTGACAAACGTGGCAATGGCACTGTTCATTGTTGTCTCTTGCAACTCCACGTTCCACCCCAACTCTTGCCCCATGGTGTCCAATGCCCATACTCCATCTAGGTCGCTACGAGTGGTTATAATAGGCGTAGCACCCAATATCTGAGAGACTCTCCGAGTTAGCTTGTTTGCTCCCCCCACGTGCCCCGAGAGCAGCGAGATAGCATAGTTCCCGTTTACATCGACCGCAACCACCGCTGGGTCGCTATATTTGTTGGTGATGCACGGGGCGATCAATCTTACGGCAATGCCAACTGCTCCGATAAAGATTACTGAGCTATAATTCGAGAGATTCTGTTCAATCCATTCCGATAGCCTATCTACTTTGGTCACTCCCTCTAGCGAGTGGGTTGAGATAGTTGTAATCTCACCTTCTAACTCTTGGGTAATTAGCTTTGCTAGGTTTATGCCCTGCCCAGAACTTAATACTATTACTGTACGTTCCATCTATCTCTTTATTGTTTTTACTATTTTTATTCTATTAAACTCATCGACCCTTATCGACGTGGTTTGACTCACCTCCATTCCACACTCACCGATTGCCTCCATAAAGAGATCTTCGCTCTGCTCGGATACGGAGTTGAAGAGTAGTCGCCCTCCGTGGTTTAGGTGCTCGTGGCATTTTTTTACTATCTCTTTTAGATTGCCACCGTGTCCGCCAATAAATATTGCGTCAGCGGCGGTCACTCCCTCTAGGCTACACTCCATAAAGTCGCCAATAAAGTATTCGATACCCATGGCTCCAAATTTTGTGATATTATGCTCTATAATCTCACGACACTCCTCTCTCTTCTCGAAGCTATACACCTTTAGGTGGGGGAATTGGAGTTTGCTCTCGATCGAGACCGAACCTGTGCAGAAGCCCACATCCCAAAAAGTCTTTGCTCCTCGAAGTTCGAGCATCGAGAGTAGGGTGAGCCTGATAGCCTTTTTGGTTATCATCTTGCTGCGCCCCTCCAGACCTTTGAAACTGCTATCTTCAATACCAAATGGGCGTTCTCTCCTTTGCGTAATCTCCAGAATCATATTGCAGGGGTGTAGGAAACTACCACAGGCTGTATCTTCGATACTAAGTCTCTCGATCTTCTCATTTTGGCTATTTCCCAATAGCAGCCCGACTGTTATGGTATAGTTAGTGTAGCCATATTTCAACATCCGTTGAGCAATCTTTTCGGGCGTATGAGCCTTGGTGTCTGTAAGCACCCCGATTAGTTCCTCTCCCTCGATCAACGCCTCGTCGAAGCGATCCCATGAGCGACCCGTTAGCGATACCATCTTCATCTCTTGGTAGGCAATCTGTGCCCTGTGGGCAAGAGTTTGCAGGGAGTTAAAAGTGGGGTAGATCACCATTTCGGCATCGGGGTCAAAGCGTTGAAGTGTTGAGGCAAATCCATAGAATAGGGGGTCGCCCGAGGCAAAGACCACAATATGTTGCTCGGTGCACTGGGCGTATCTCTCGAACAGAGCCTTCATTGGTGGGGTAATCTCTATCCATGTATGCCCCTCGGGTAACACGCTACTTATTATTTGGCGATGTCTAGCACCCCCACTAAAGATCCGGCTCCTAGAGATCAGCTCCAAGAGTTCGCTCCCTAGTCGAGGATTGTCGTTATCGTCTATGCCTATTATATGGAATTTCATAAATTGTTTTCTCTTTGTTAAAGGTCTCTACCCGGTTGCATCTTTTGCGCATCGTCATACGATAGTATCGCATTTACTAGGGTTGCCGCTAGATTGCTTCCGCCTTTGCGCCCCTCGACCACAATTTTGGGTACCTCTAGGAAGCTCTTAATCATATACTTCGACTCCCGTACGTTGACAAACCCAACGGGCGAGGCTATCACTCCGCTTGGGGTTGCTTTGCCACGACGAATGAGTGTGCATAGCTCCATTAGTGCTGTCGGGGCATTGCCAAATACATAGAGTGCTTCGGGGTACTCTTCAACGGCTAGTCTAATTCCTGCCTGAGTTCTGGTGATCCCCAATTCTGCTGCCATCTCAGGCGTTCGTGGGTCATATAACATACAGCGCACCTCTATGCCTAGGCGTTCGAGTGCCGCCTTGCGCACACCCGAAACCACCATCGAAACATCAGTTATGATTGTCTTGATCTTGCCCGATAT
>JAWXTL010000297.1:0-2185 GCA_044433565.1 Rikenellaceae bacterium
GTAACAATCAACTTTATCCGCCCAAAGAAAAAGTGGTTTAGAGTGGTGTTATTCGCCCTAAACACAACGGTGCTAGGGGCATGGTGTGGTAGTTTTCTATCGCTCTCGATGTTCACCACATGGGCAGCAAACGGGATAAGCCTATCGGTAGCAATAATCCCCGTAGCACTACTACTGGTGGGAATCATAATGCCACTGCTAGGAAAAAAAGGAGCATATTGCAGCCACCACTGTCCACTAGGAGCAGCCCAAGAATTATTGAGTCTAACAAAAAAGAAAAAGCTAAGAATCCCCACCAAAATAGCAAAACCGCTAAATAGGCTAAGGGATCTAATCCTAGCTGCACTACTCTTTGTGATGTGGATAGGGGTAGGCTTTTCGATAATGGACTACGAAATATTCTCAATCTTCCTGATCCAATCGGCATCAACCACAGTAATCGTATTATCGTCGATATTCTTAGTGTTATCAATATTTATCCATCGCCCATACTGTCGATTCGTATGCCCAACAGGTGCAATATTAACACTAACACAAAAAACCAAACAATAAACAATCCGCATAAAGATGAAAAACGTTTCGCATATCTTAAATCTCCTTCTGGCTGCGGCACTAGTGGTGCTCTCGGTAAAGCTCACGCTCAGCCAGAGTGAAAATACATCACCAACCACAAACCCAGAAGATAAATCCTCAACCACCCAAACCATGAATACAATAGATGCCATCATGACACGTTCGAGCGTGCGTACCTATACCGATCAAGCCATCGAAGAACAACAGATCGAAACCATGCTAAAAGCCGCCATGGCAGCACCAACGGCTGGTAACCGCCAACCATGGCAATTTATAGTGGTCGACGACAAAGCGATCCTAGAGCAGTTCCCACCCGTAATCAAAGGGGCAAACATGGCACCCAAAGCACCACTTGCGATTGTGGTATGTGGCGAACCCGACAAAAGTTTCGAGGGTGAACTATCAGAATACTGGGTGCAAGACGCATCGGCAGCAACCGAAAATCTACTCCTTGCGGCACACTCTCTGGGTCTAGGAGCTGTATGGTGCGGAGTCTATCCAGATCAAAACGGAAGAGTCGCAAAAATACAAGAGATCCTCTCGCTACCCGAAGGTGTCAAACCCCTAAATATTATTGTCATAGGTTATCCATCGGGCAAAGCAAACATCAAAGACAAATGGGCACCCGAAAAAGTTAGCTACAACCAATTCGGAAAGAAAAAATAAGCAGCGCCCAATCATTCGATTCAAACCTAGCCACTCCGCTCTAAGTCAAAGAGCTAGGAGTGGCTAGGTTGTCTCTAGGGGCAACCGCACAGGCTCTAAAAATATTGCAGAGATAGCTTTAGTCTCCAAACTTTTGCGTACCTTTGTCACCAATACGTTAAAAACTAATTTGAATTAAAATTTTATGTTGCTGGATTTATTGAACCATTCCTATTTTGCGCTATTTCTTATCGTAGCGTTGGGATTTATGCTCGGTAGGGTTAAGATCAAGGGGCTTTCATTGGATGTCTCTGCTGTAATCTTTATCGCTCTACTATTTGGGCACTTTGGGGTTGTGATCCCAAAAGAGTTGGGAAATTTCGGACTCGTGCTCTTTATCTTTACCATCGGAATCCAAGCAGGACCCGGATTCTTTGAATCGTTCCGCAGCAAAGGTAAAACACTGATAATAATCACCATCCTGATTATCACCTCGGCATCACTGACAGCCATAATTCTCAAATATGTCTTCGATATTGACACCCCAAGCGTTGTGGGTCTAATGGCCGGTGCATTGACCAGTACACCAGGTTTGGCAGTGGCAATCGACAGTACAAATTCACCCCTTGCATCCATAGCCTATGGTATCGCCTATCCATTCGGGGTAATAGGTGTGATCTTGTTTGTCAAATTATTACCAAAACTCCTAAAAGTAGACCTAGAGAAAGAGGCTACACGACTCGAAAAAGAGCGTCGTGGCGCATTCCCTGAATTGAAATCAGGGCTTTTCAGAGTAACCAAACCATGGGTCTACGGAAAATCATTGATAGATCTAAATATTCGTGCCGTAACAGGAGCCGTAGTATCGAGAATCCGCCACGGAAACGACATCCTAATGCCAAAAGCAACCACCGTGCTTGACGAGAACGATTATGTTCAGGCGGTGGGTAGCGACGAAGCACTACTA
>JAWXTL010000298.1:0-2183 GCA_044433565.1 Rikenellaceae bacterium
GTGAACAGTAGCATGGTTCTTTCCACCAAAAGCATCGCCAATGGAGCTCAACGATAGGTGAGTGTGAACCTTGCTAAGGTACATAGCAATTTGTCGTGCCGTAGCAACCAAACGAGTACGCTTGGCCGAAAGCAAAGTCGAAATATCAACCTTGAAATATTGAGATACCGTTTCGAGAATCTTATCGGTGGTGATCTCTGAGCTCTCGACAGTGACAATATCACGCAAAACCGATCGTACAAGACCAATATTCAGGCTCTTGCCCAAAAGGCGAGATTGAGCATGAAGCGATGTAATAGTACCCTCAAGCTCACGAACACTAGAGTTGATATTGGTGGCAATAAAATTAACCACATCCTCCGAAATGTTAATACCCAAAACACAAGAACGCTGCTTGATAATCGAGATCTTGGTCTTACGATCAGGAACATTAATCTCGGCTGTCAATCCCCATTTGAAACGGGTAATCAAACGATCCTCAATATCCTTCAATTCGACAGGTGGGCGGTCTGAAGTCATAATCAACTGTTTGCCCAACATGTGAAGGTGGTTGAAGATATTAAAAAAGATATTCTGAGTACCAGGTTTTCCGGCAAACTCCTGAATGTCATCAATAATCAAAACATCAATCATCTGATAAAACTGGATGAAATCAGCCAACTGACTATGTTGAGCGGCATACTGGAATTGCGATTGGAAGCGATTGGCCGATACATAGAGTATGCGATGATCGGGATACTTCTTGGCAATACCATTACCAATAGCCTGAACCAAGTGAGTTTTACCCATCCCCGAGCCACCATAAATAAACAGAGGGTTGAAAACGTTGTTACCTCCTGGGTTTTCGGTAATAGAAACCCCAGCCGAACGAACCAAAAGGTTACATTCGCCCTCGACAAAATTATCGAAAGTATATTCGGGTCTTAGCTGCGAGTCGAAGTTGACCTTTTTGACTGTTGGGCTAATAAACGGATTCGAGATAGATTGTCCTTGGTTGCTACTAGAATAGATCTGAGCAGGAGAGCCGTTGTTGGTCGAACTGACGTTTTGTTGTGTGCGAGGGAATACATACGAGATAGTAGCCGTGCTACCAAACACATTGCGAATGATTGGGATAAGCAACTTGATGTAATTTTGCTCGATACGACGAGCCGAGCCCTCGTTGGGAACCATCAAACGCAAAACACCCTCTTGGCTAAAGCTCAATGCTCTAAGAGGCTGGAACAGATTGTCAAACTCATCTTGCGAGGTGCATTTTTGTACCTGCATAAGACATGAGTGCCAAAGTTCTTGGTGCGTTGTATTTTGTTGGTTCATCTGGTCTTTAACGTGTATGGTTCTTTCCTAGCAAAAGGAAAGGAGTACAAAGGTCGTACAAAAAAAATCTAAAAAAAAACCTCTTTCGCTTTGAAATTTAGAACTTTCTATTATACCAGATTTAAGAATTTCTTAACTTGCTCATTTTCAGATATTACGCCCATTTCTCTTGTCATTGCACCTAAGGTTTGGGGTGCAAAACACTAGTTTATAGCTATTTATATTCCTAGTTGCACTGCTCTGGCAATCGAGTGATCGCCCCCATGCTGGGTGAATACTCTTGCTGTGGGGTAGTCGAAAATATCCTTGAAGATACTCTTTGTGGTATGTGTGAAAAAAAGTTTGTTTATTCAGTAGTTTTTCGTACTTTTGTAAACAAAGGTAAAATAACTTTTGTGAAAAAACGAATAATTCAATTAAAAAATATTATAAAAATGAACAAATCAATTTCTCCAGAGATTTTGTCAGCGGCACAAAAGTGGCTTACTGATAGTTATGATTCTGAAACTCGTGCAAAAGTCCAAAATCTAATAGATAACGATCCAGAGACTCTAACCGAAAGTTTTTATAGAACCCTAGAGTTCGGAACGGGTGGTCTGAGGGGCTTGATGGGTGTGGGTACTAATCGTATGAACCTTTACACTGTGGCTATGGCAACTCAGGGGTTGTCGAACTATTTGTTGGAGGTTTATGGCGATCAACAGATTAAGGTGGCTGTGGCTTGTGACTGCCGTAATAATAGCCAGTTGTTTGCTCAAACCACTGCCGATGTTTTTGCGGCCAATGGCTTTACGGTCTATCTGTTTGACTCTTTGCGTCCAACTCCTGAGTTGAGCTTTACGATCCGTGAGCTTGGGTGTCAGAGT
>JAWXTL010000299.1:0-2177 GCA_044433565.1 Rikenellaceae bacterium
GAGATGACCAGACTAGAACGAGAGAAGAGAACCGTTTCCAAGATGATCGAGATATATTGTCGTAGCCACCACATAACATCAGCACTCTGCACAGAGTGTCGAGAACTTGCCAAGTACGCCAATACCCGATTAGACCACTGCCCATTTGGCGAAAACAAAGGGGTCTGTAACAAGTGCACAATTCACTGTTACAAACCCTCTATGCGCTCCCGAATTAGCGAGGTAATGCGCTACTCAGGCAAACGAATGATACTCTACTCGCCCCGTGCCGCTCTCTGGCATTTATGGCGAATGGCAAAAAAATAGTTGACAATTTCAGAACACTGCAACCGCCAATACGCACCAAAACAGGGTTCTAAGCAGTGCAAAACCACTAAACCATCTGTTATTTTTTAACCTGCATAACCTCTTTTAAATACCTTTCGATAATACCATCGGAATAACCTGCCCATTTTTTGGCAACCTTGCCATCAGAAGATATGATAACATAGAATGGAACTGCACCACTCTGGGTATAACTATGATATAGGGTATTCTTGGCATTTAGCTCATTCCACTGGTAGCCCTCCTCTAGTTTATGTGCTTTGATTGCACTATCCCATATCGCTTTGTTGTCGATACTAATGCTCACAATAGCAGCATTATCATATTTGTCTGCTAGGCTCTTCATCTCAGGAATTGCCGCTATGCAAGGTCCGCATCCCGCACTCCAAAAATCAAGGACTATGTATTTGCCTTGGAATTGAGACAGGTTCTGACTCTTACCATCAGCATCCTTTAGCGTACCATCTACCATATCATCACCCTCATTGGCAACTATTGGTGGATAGATACCAGCTGTTATCAACTCACCAAGCTCGGTTGTGAGTTGTTCTTCGGGGATGCACTTATAGACATCCTCGATCATCGCTACTAGCTCATCCTGCCCCTCTCTCTTGTAATAATCAAAAAGGTTAGAAAATCTAGAGTAGTTATATTGCTACAAATATATACCTAAAAATTCAATAATCCTATGCCTTTTATTAATATATTTTGTACCTTTGCATTGAAACTAACCGATTTACCTATCCGTTGAGAAAAAGTCGCTACATCACCTATCTGTTGCTCACAGTTTTTATCGTTCATGCGCTATTCCGCTTGTCGATCGTACTGTTGTGTGATTGTCATGGGCATACGCATAACAGCGAGTCGGTATGCAGAATCGACCATAGTCATGATTCTGAGCATAAATGCCACTCGCAAGAGAGCATTATGCACTGTTGTGGGCTTCACTTCCAAGATTTTGAATACGAGGCAGTCTCTTCGGCACAACAGATCTCAAAACAGATCGCAGGAAGTGTCTCAAATCTATTGTGCACTCCCCTCTCAGATCAGAGTATCGACCCTCAGCTAACAACTCTCAAAAAAGAGAACCATATCTATTGCCTCCACATATTAGGGCAATGGGATAAATCTCCCCTACGACAACGTCCACCACCTGTATTAGTGTAATAAATCTATCCGTTTATTAATACTTAATACATAATTCTAAATGAAAAACATATTGAAAGCCATTTTTGTGCTTACACTAACCCTTTGTGGGGTCTCTGTTCGTGCGCAAAATATCGAAGGTATAGTCCTTGATAGTGAGGATAATCCCTTGGTTGGCGCAACTATCTGGTGGGCAAATACCACCATTGGCGACATTGCAAATCTCGATGGAGAGTTTTCTTTGCGCCGTGTAAAAAATTACGACCTACTTATTGCCTCTTTTGTAGGGTTTAAAAACGATACTATCCGTATCGAAGATGGTACTAACCATATACAATTTAACCTCATGGACGAGGGTCTGGGCATCGACGAAGTGGTGGTCAGAGGCAATCTTCGAGGTAATTATATCAGCAATACGGCAATCGACAAAAAAGAGATGATCTCTTTTGCGGGTCTTTGCAAGATGGCGTGTTGTAATTTGGCCGAAAGCTTTGAAAATTCGGCAGCTGTGACAGTCGGATATAGCGATGCTATCTCGGGTGCTCGACAGATCAAGATGCTGGGACTAGCTGGTATCTACACGCAGATTCTCGATGAGAGTCGTCCTATTATGCGTGGTATAGGTTCGCCCTATGGACTAAGCTACACTCCTGGAATGTGGCTCAATTCGATTCAGGTATCCAAAGGTGTATCGTCGGTCACCGCTG
>JAWXTL010000300.1:0-2169 GCA_044433565.1 Rikenellaceae bacterium
CTCGAAGGTGCTTTTCTTTCGGAGTATATGATGCTCCTAAGTAGCCTCTTTATGCTCTATCTTGTGGGTCTTGCCGATGACCTGATTGGGGTGGGTTACAAATTTAAGTTTGTTGTACAGATCGTTGCTGCTTCGTTGATTCTCTATACAGGTATCCAACCTCACTCATTTGCGGGTGTATTGGGTATTTGGGAGGTGCCCTCTTTTGTGTCAGGGGTGTTTGCTGTGATACTTTTTGTATTGATGGTCAATGCCTATAACCTTATTGATGGGGTCGACGGATTGTGTTCGGGATTGAGTATGTTGGCATTGGTGACACTTTCGGTGCTTTTTGTCATTATTGGATTATATGTCTATGCCATTATGGCATTGGCAATGGCAGGAATCGTTCTTGCATTCTTTATCTATAATGTGTCTCGTCGACGTTTGAAAATCTTTATGGGCGATACAGGGTCGTTGACACTCGGATTCCTAATCACTTTTTTGTGTATGAAATTCATCGAGCTACAAACCGATCAAGAAGCCATTGAAACCGTTATCAAAGAGCCTATTGCACTTGCAATAGGGATGGTTTTTGTACCTATCTTCGATACTATTCGTGTTTTTGCTACTCGTATCAAGAATAAGAAATCTCCTTTCCATCCCGACAAGATCCATATTCATCACAAACTATTGGAATTGGGTCTCAATCACCGCCTCAATACACTGACAATAATCCTAGCACAACTATGTATTATCTTGGTGAATTTGGTGACAAGCCAGTGCTTAGAGTGGAATATCAACCTGATTATCTTGACCGATATTGTAATTGCCGTTGCAATTATGATCTCCATAGAAATTAAAATTAAACTAAAAAAGTAAAGAAACTAAATCATGTCTAAAAAAACTGTACTTGTAGCCGGAGGCGTAGGCTACATTGGTTCACATACCACTGTCGAACTTATTAATGCTGGTTATAATGTTGTGGTAGCCGATAATCTTTCAAACTCAGAGCTTTCGGCTTTGGAGGGTGTCGAGACTATTATCGGAAAGAAACTTCCTTTCTATCAGATTGACTGCTGTGATATGGCAGCAATGCGTGATTTGTTTTCTAAAGAGAAGATTGATGCTATTATTCACTTTGCCGCTTATAAGGCTGTTGGGGAATCTGTTGGTTCGCCTTTGAAATATTATCGCAATAATCTTGACTCTTTGATAGGCGTTCTTGAGATTATGAAGGAATTTTCGGTTTCAAACCTTGTTTTTTCTTCATCTTGTACTGTGTATGGTCAGCCTGATGTGCTTCCTGTTACGGAGTCTACTCCACGTCAGGATGCTGAATCTCCTTATGGCAATACCAAGAAGATGTCAGAAGATATTATTTCGGATGCAGCTGCGGCTGATGCTTCGTTGTCGACTATTGCGCTTCGTTATTTCAATCCTATTGGTGCACATCCTTCGGCTCTGATTGGGGAGCTTCCTAAGGGTGTTCCTGCTAACTTGGTACCTTATATTACTCAGACTGCGGCTGGACTTCGTGAGTCGCTATCGGTTTTTGGTGATGATTATGACACATCTGATGGATCGGCTGTGCGTGACTATATTGATGTTACCGATTTGGCTAAGGCTCATGTTTCGGCAGTTGACCGTTTGGTTGGTGGTAAGCAGAAGCAGAATTATGAGATTTTCAATGTTGGTACTGGTCGTGGTGTTACGGTTTTGGAGTTGGTCGAGACTTTTGCTCGTGTTAATGATGTTAAGTTGAATTATAAGATTGTTGGTCGTCGTGCTGGTGATATTGAGAAGATTTGGGCGGAGACTAGTTTTGCTAATGAGGAGTTGGGTTGGAGTGCTGTTAAATCTTTGGATGAGACTTTGGCTTCGGCTTGGGCTTGGGAGAAGAAGTTGCGTGGTCTTTAGATTTTTGTAATCTTTTTTAGGACGAGTCAACTTGACCCACGAGTCAACTTGACCCAGCAGAGTCCCAGAAAATACCCGAGCGTCCCAGAACAATTAATATCTTCAGGGATAGAATCTTTCCTATTGCGATAGCGAGACTTTTCTGCCAAGAAAAGTCAGCAGGGCTCCCCCATGGGAGCCCTGCACTATTTCATAGCACAAGACCCAGCAGAGTCCCAGAAAATACCCGAGCGACCCAGAACAATTAATATCAACTAAAATAATAAACCC
>JAWXTL010000301.1:0-2168 GCA_044433565.1 Rikenellaceae bacterium
GTGCGAGATAGGCGAGATACTAATGGAAAAGGCTCGTCAGGGGGTCGAGGTTCGTCTTCTGTATGATGATGTAGGTAGCTGGAAGCTCAAACGTAGTTTTATTAGTCGTTTGCGCAAAGCAGGGGTTCGGGTGCATTGTTTTATGCCTGTGGTTTTTCCGTGGTTGAGTAGTCGTATGAACTATCGCAACCACCGCAAGATTATTGTTATTGATGGCAAGGTGGGTTATACGGGAGGTATGAATATCGCCGATCGCTATATGCAGGGAACAAAAAAAATAGGCAAATGGCGTGATACCCACCTTCGCCTTGAGGGTGGTGCTGTACATATGTTGCAGGTGACGTTTGTTACCGACTGGTTTTTTGCCACCAAAGAGAATCTTTTCTCGTTGATCGAGAACTACCTGACCAACCCTGTGAGTATCGAGGGTGGTGTTTCTGTTCAGATTGCTACCTCGGGGCCCGACTCCAACTGGGCATCTATCATGCAGGGATTCTTTACCCTGATTGCTCGTGCCACTCATCATATCTATATCTCGACACCTTATCTGATCCCCAATCGACCGATCCTCACCTCGCTCAAAGCGGCAGCTCTTAGTGGTGTCGATGTACGAATCATGTTGCCCGAGAACTCCGACTCTCGTTTGGCACATTGGGCTACACGTAGCTATATCACAGAACTATTGGAGGCACAAGTTAAGCTCTATCTGTATAAAGCAGGGTTCAACCACAGCAAGGTTATCTGTGTGGATGGTAGTTTTTGTAGTGTTGGGTCGGTAAATATTGATGAGCGTAGTTTTAATGATAATTTTGAGATCACCGCCATGATTTACCATCGAGAGACTACATTGGAATTGGAGCGTAGTTTTTTGAAAGATCTTGAACAATGTTACAAGCCTACCCTTTTTCAGTGGAACAATCGCAAGCACAAAGATAATATCAAGGAGGGCATAGCTCGTTTGTTTAGTCCTTTATTGTGATTTCTGCTCTATGATATTTTATGGTGATTCTGGGTTAGGTTGACCGCTTTGGTACTAGGAAATAGCAGAATGTTTTTCGGGGAAATCCGTAGGGATTTTTTGTGGAAATTTCAAGGGCTTTTTGGTCGTCTCGAAATATTGTAGTACGTTTGATGCAAAACCACAAAAAAGATCATTCATTTTAACACACAACTCTATGAGCACTACCAATGAGTATATATCTCGTGCATTGGCAAATCTAAATATCACACAACTCAACCCTATGCAAGAGGCTACTCTTTCGGCTAGTTACCACCAGCGAGATATTGTTTTGCTTTCGGCTACTGGTTCGGGCAAGACACTTTCTTTTTTGCTACCCCTACTCCACCTTTTGACTTTGGATTCTTCGAGACCCCAAGCCTTGATTTTGGCTCCCTCTCGTGAGTTGGCTTTGCAGATCGAGGATGTTTTCAAGGCTATGAAATCGCCTTGGAAGTGCTGCTGCTGCTATGGTGGACATCCTATTGCTTTGGAGCGCAGGAGTATCGAGGGCAATAACCCTGAAGTGATTATTGGTACACCAGGGCGTATCACCGACCATCTACGCAAGGGTTATATCGACCCAAGAGGTATCAGAACACTGGTTATTGATGAATTTGACAAATCGTTGGAATTTGGTTTTCATGATGATATGGCGCAGATCATAGATGAGCTTCGAGGACTAACAAAGAAAATATTACTCTCGGCAACCGATTCGGAGCAGATCCCCGAATTTACGGGAGTCTCTCAGATCGAACGACTCGATTTCTTACCCCATACCGATGAGCAAGAGAGCCGTTTGACTCTTCGTCGGGTTATATCGTCCACCCGAGACAAGTCGACAACACTAGGGGATCTGCTATGCCTTTTTGGTGATAGTTCGACTATTGTTTTTTGTAATCACCGTGATGCGGTCGATCGGATCACCGACCGCCTGTTGATCGAGGGTTTCTCGGTTATTGGCTTTCATGGAGCGATGGAGCAGCCCGAACGAGAGAGGGCTTTATTTCGCTTCAAGACAAGGGGTTGCAATATTTTGATCTCGACCGATTTGGCGGCACGTGGTTTGGATATATCGCAAGTGGAGCAGGTGATTCATTACCAGCTACCATCAACCGAGGACTCATATATCCACCGCAACGGTCGAACAGCACGATGGGATGCTCGGGGT
>JAWXTL010000302.1:0-2110 GCA_044433565.1 Rikenellaceae bacterium
GAAAAATCAGGCTCTATGTAGTCAACTATGTAGGACTCGTGCTTTTCGCCAATATATGCACATTGACTAATAGCAAGTTACGCTAAAAGGTGGCTGACCGAGATACGATTACCCTGATTCTAAGACATACGATCACGGTAATCCGAATAGTCAAACTCACGAACTACATCGACCTCGCCCGACGCTCGTAGGATTGCAATCGAAGGGTGAGCCACGCCATTAAACATTGTGGTCTTGACCATAGTATAATGGATCATGTCCTCGAAAATCAACCGATCGCCAACCTGAGGCAGGCGGTCAAAGATCCAATCGCCCATAAAATCACCTGCCAAACAGCTATTACCTCCAATACGCCAACCGCCCGTCTCACCCTTGTGTGGATCACGAGCACCACGAATAGCAGGTTTATAAGGCATCTCCAAACAGTCAGGCATATGACAAGCAAACGAGACATCGACCATGGCCGTAGGCTGACCATCATTCACCACTATATCTTCGACAGTCGAAACCAAATATCCAGTCTGCCAAGTAAATGCACTTCCCGGTTCGAGAATGACATGAAGGTGAGGATGACGAGAACGAAAGCCCAAAAGTATATCGACCAACTCATCAGAATCATAATCTGCATGAGTGATAAGATGTCCGCCTCCCATATTAACCCACTTAACCAACGGAAGAAGATGAGAGAATTTCTCCTCGAAAGAAGCCAAAGTAGCACGAAGATCCTCGGGGCGTGACTCACAAAGCGAATGAAAATGCAATCCCTCTACACCTTTTGGAAGCTCCGAAAGGAGAGAAGCCTTTACCCCCAAACGTGACCCCGCAGAGCAAGGATTATAAAGATCAGTCTCGACAGTAGAATATTCAGGATTGACCCGAATACCCAAAGAGATCCCCCGAGCCAAAGCCCGATCGCCAAAACGCTCCAACTGACCCAGTGAGTTGAAAGTAATATGAGAACTACAATCCGAGATGTCCTCGAAACTCCGATCGGTATAGGTCGGAGCATAGCTATGAGCCAAGGAGCCAAACTTCTCGACAATCAAACGAGCCTCGGCCGAAGAACTAGCCGTAGCACTCGAAAAATATTCCCGAATAATAGGAAAAATACTCCACATAGCATTGGCTTTGAGAGCCAAAATAATCTCAACCCCAGCTCGATCGGCAACAGAACGAATCTCCTGAAGATTCTGCCGCAAAAGTTTCTCCTCAAGCAAATAGCAAGGAGAAGGTAAATGATTAATAAAATCCATATCCCAAAAAAAACAAAAGTGAGAGCCAAAAGCTTTTCACGAAAAAAAGCAACGACTCTCACCCAAAAATTATTCAACTAAAAAGGTATTACAATTCCAAGTCAAGGTCAAATTTCTCGATCCAAGGAAGACCCTGTTCGCCAAGCTCCGCCAAGAAAGGATCAGGATTAAACTCCTCGACATTGAATACTCCAGCCTCACGCCAAAGACCACGAGCAAACATAGCAGCACCCAAAGCAGCAGGAACCCCCGTAGTGTAGCTAACACCCTGAGACCCCGTCTCTTTGTAAGCCGCCTCGTGGCTACAATTATTATAGATATAATAAGTGCGCTCCACGCCATCTTTGATACCCTTGATACGGCACCCGATAGAGGTCTGACCAGTATAGTTCTCGCTAAGAGACTTAGGGTCAGGAAGTACAGCTTTAAGGAATTGGATAGGAACAATCTCCTGTCCATTATAATTAATAGGCTCAATACCTGCCATGCCAATATTCTGAATCACACGCAAGTGAGTAAGATACTCCTGCGAGAAAGTCATCCAAAAACGAGCACGTTTAAGTGTTGGATAGTTCTTAACCAAAGATTCCAACTCTTCATGGAAAATAACATAAGACTCCTGAGGGCCAATCTCTGGATAGGTCAAAGGCTTATGAATTTCGTGTGGCTCAGTCTCGACCCACTGGCCGTTTTCCCAATATTTACCACGCTGAGTCACCTCACGGATATTAATCTCGGGATTGAAGTTAGTAGCGAAAGCCATACCATGGTTACCAGCATTACAATCGACAATATCAAGATAGTGAATCTCATCGAAGTGATGTTTAGCAGCATAGGCCGTAAGATAGAGGTAACCC
>JAWXTL010000303.1:0-2108 GCA_044433565.1 Rikenellaceae bacterium
AAAGAGGAGATACTAGAAAGGGCAAAAGAGGGTGCAACCGTCATATTCTCGACACACAATATGTCGTCGGTCGAGGAGATCTGCGACCATATAACCCTAATAAATCGTTCAAGAAACGTACTAAGCGGATCAATAGATCAGATCAGAGAGACAGCCGGAAATATCTACAACCTAGACTACCAAGGAGAGAGCCAGAGGCTTATCGAAGCCCTAGCAGGGCACTGCCAGATCCAAGAGCAGCCATCAAAAGGAGAGAGAAAATCAGCCCTGTTGCACCTGCCAAATCTTGTGAAGCCCAAAGAGATAATCACACTAGCAAACCAGGTGGTTGAGATCGAAAATTTCAACCGAAAAATCCTCTCGATGAACGAAATATTCATACGCACAGTAGGCGAAAATCCGCAGTCGAACACCAATTCATTAATCTAAAGCAAGATGGGAAAAATATCGCTAGTAATAGCCCGTGAATACAAAGAGCGAGTACGCAAACGCACATTTATAATCACCACACTGCTAATGCCCCTGCTGATGGTGGCAATGATGGTCATTCCGGCATTGATAGCAATCTTTAGCGGATCGGATCAAAAAGCAATAGTGGTCTTTGACCAAAGCAGAGAGATACTAGAGAAGCTAGAAAACAATCAAAGTGTACATTTTATCAGCTCATCGACCCCCTACCCCGAAATGGTAGCCCAAGTGCCCAACGCCTCGGGTTATCTGGTGATCCCAAGCGATATAATAGAGAACCAAAGCACCCCACATCTCTATATGAATGGAGCTACGTCATACGAACTAGAGCAACAAATAATCCGAAATATAGAGAGCGTAATAGAGCAAAAAAGAGTCGAACAAAGCAATATCCCAAAGCTTGATTCGATAATAAACAGCATCCACGCCAATATCCAAATACGGACTTTCACCCTAGGCGATCAAAGTCAAGGAGTAAGCCAGAAGGAGTCGAACAGTGCAGTATCAATGGCCGTGGCATATATCTCGGGCTTTATGATCTATATGTTCGTATTGATCTATGGAGCAATGGTAATGCAAGGGGTAATCGAAGAGAAGTCTAGTAGGATAATCGAAGTCATGGTAAGTTCGGTAAAGCCATTCGAGCTTATGATGGGTAAGATCCTAGGTATAGCATTCGTAGCCCTCACGCAAGTGGCAATATGGGGGGTATTGATAGCCACAGGGATGGGAATTATCTCGGGCATATTACCCCAAGAGATAGCAACTGGCGGGATGCAAGAAGCAGCAGCCCTACCAAGCGAACTAAGCGGAGCACTAGCCATGATAGGAGACCCATGGTATCTGATCTCAATAGCAGGATGTTTTATCCTCTACTTCATAGGTGGATATTTGCTCTACGCCTCGATGTACGCCGCCGTGGGGAGCAGTGTCGACAACTCAGCAGATGCCCAGCAACTCCAAATGCCAGTGACCATACCACTAGTTATCAGCCTGTTTATAATGATGAGCGTAATGAAAGACCCCACGGGAGGATTGGCATTCTGGTGTTCGATGATACCATTCACCTCGCCAATCGTGATGATGGCAAGAATATCATACGGAGTGCCCCTATGGGAGGTCATCACCTCGCTGGTGATTCTCTATGGCACATTTGTGGCAATGACATGGGTAGCCGCCAAAATATACAGAGTAGGAATCTTTATGTACGGAAAGAAGCCAAGTCTAATGGAGATAATCCGTTGGTCGAGATACAAAGGCTAGAAAGGGTTAGACACAAAAGCTATCCAAAGAAATTATCGAGGGGTAACCCAATCGAAAGTATTAGCCCCCAGCTCATAGAGCGCACCATTAAATCGCAGCGAAGTAGCCTTGCGCAAATTGCAATGCAAATTAACAATCTGACTCTCTGGGGCAATCACTTCCAAAACTCCATCATTGCCCTGAATAACCGAGCAATTATACCCCCGAAGCTCACCCGATGGCAACTCAACCAAAAAAGCATTGTCCAAAAAGCACTCACCCAAACACTTAAACAACTCATGAACATCATTGTCCTGAGTATTTACCCCCTGCCAATCACTAACCATATCGACATACTGTTCGCCAATAATAAACCTCCGAGTCGGATACAATCGAGG
>JAWXTL010000304.1:0-2107 GCA_044433565.1 Rikenellaceae bacterium
GACAACCCAGCCTTAACAATTGCCATCGAAGGATCAATCGAAGAAGCACGCAAACGCATAGAGCGTGGAGTTGCTGTACTGCTAATTGACTCCCTTATGATCTCCAAAACCCGCTCGTGAGTGTACATCTCGGTGATACGAATATCAACCGTAAAGCCACACCGATCGGGGATAACATTGTGCTGAGAGCCCGAATTTATCATCGTAACATTCATCTTCACCTCGCCAAAAAGAGGAGAGACCAAAGGAAACTCATACTTCTCAAACCACCTAATATCCTCCATTGCCCGATAGATAGCATTCACTCCTGTCTCACGTGCGGCATGACCCGAAACACCCTGAGCCACACAATCCACAACCATCAACCCACGCTCGGCAATGGCCATCTCCATCTTGGTTGGTTCGCCCACTATTGCAAAGGCAATCCCCTCTGGAGATAACTCCCTGATCGTGGGCAATAGAGACTCGATCCCTCCACTTCCGCTACACTCCTCTTGGGCTGTGATGGCTATCACTAGATTATAGCTCATCTCTCTGACTTGATAGAAGTGAACAAATGTTGCTAGGAGCGAGACTACACTTCCCCCTGCATCGTTACTCCCCAAACCATATAGCTTACCATCAATCACATCTGCCGAAAACGGATCTCGTGTATAACCGCTATTTGGGCGCACGGTGTCGTGGTGCGAATTGAGCAGTACGGTTGGTTTATGGGGGTCGTAGTATAGATTCGTTGCCCAGATATTATTACCTAGGCGGTTGACCTTGACACCTTGCTGCCCGAGGAACTCATAGATCAGTCGGGCGGTTTCGTCTTCTTCTTTCGAGAACGAAGGGAGGGAGATCATCTCTCTGAGTAGTTCGATATATTCTATATTTCCCATAGTTTTGTATTTTTAGGGGTGAGGGCGAGGTTAGGTGTATTTACTTTTTTGCTTTTATCAACTCCACCGAGATCTCTTTGATATATATATCATCTCGGGGGCGATCGCTTGGTGTGGTGCGCACTTGCGATATTTTGTCTACTACGGCCATTCCTTTGGTCACCTCACCAAATACGGTGTATGATCCATCTAGGTGTGGTGTACCTCCCACTGTTCGGTAGGCTTTCTCACGTTCGCTTGTTAGCTCCATTCCTTGGCTTTGCTCTATTCGCTCACGTGCCACTTGCAGTGTGCTGTCGTTGTGGACATATCCCACCACTATATAGAAGTGCGAACCCGATGATAGGCGATCGGGATTTACATCATCTCCCTCACGTGCTGCTGCCAATGCTCCACGTTTGTGGAAGTGGTTTGGGGTGATCTCTGGCTCTATGGTGTGTTCGGCTCCATTGTCTCCGTAGTGGGCAACCGAGAGTGCCTCACGAGAATCGGGATCTCCACATTGGATCATAAAGTCGCTTATCACACGATGGAATAGCAGTTGGTTATAGAAACCCTCGTTTATCAACTTCACGAAGTTGTCACGATGTTTTGGGGTATCGTTAAACAGGCGCATTTGCACTGTGCCTTTGTTGGTTTGCATGGTGACCAGATAGTAATCCTCTTTGGGTTTGGTCTCTTTGGCTGCGGCTAGGGCAAATGACGGAAGAGCTAGGGCTAGGATTAGCAGTTGAAGTAGATGTTTTTTCATATTTGTTGTTTGTTTATTTTTTGTAGAGTGGTAGCTTTACGACCTTGGCACGTAGTTTTCTTGAGCGGACTTCGATCCATATTTCGCTATCGGGCTGGGCATACTCGCTCTCTAGGTATCCCATGGCTATTGCTTTTTTGAGGGTTGGCGATTGGGTTCCGCTGGTCACTTCTCCTATCGGGTCTCCACTCTCGTTGCAGATTGGGTAGCCGTGACGGGCTATTCCTCGATCGACCATTTCTATGCCGACCAAACGCCTCTCGGTCCCATGCTCTTTTTGTTTGACAAATAGCTCTCGATCAATAAAATCTGACTCTTTATTACATTTGGTGATCCACCCTAGCCCCGCTTCGATTGGCGAGGTATGATCGCTCAGGTCGTTACCATAGAGGCAGAATCCCATCTCTAGGCGTAGGGTATCACGTGCCCCTAGTCCTATATTTTGCAGACCGTGTTTCGCACCTGCTTCCCA
>JAWXTL010000305.1:0-2106 GCA_044433565.1 Rikenellaceae bacterium
TGACCATAGCGAAAATCTTCGTGAACTGGAGAGTTTAATCAAACAGTCGGTTATGGATCTCGAAGCATCACGGGCGAAATACCATACCTCACAGATGAATGTCAAACACCAACGCACAGCCAATCAGGCCAATCAGAAGAAGTATCAGGCTGGATTGCTTAGCATTATTGATCTTCTGACCTCGAATAATAATCTATTACTTGCCCAGATCGAACTGCGCAATGCCTACCTGCGCTATCAAATCCAACTACGTCAAGTTAATTTCTATAAAGGAATCCCTTATATCCAATAACCTTCTACAAATAAATAACAATGAAAAAACTAATATACTCGCTTCGACAAGCCACTCGCAACCGCTTTACGAACTATCTCAAAATAGCATCCCTGGCTCTAGGTATCGCCATCGGAGGACTAGCAATCGCACGTTACACATTTCACAGTAGTTTCGAGAAGAACCTAGAGAACTTCGATCAGATCAACTTTTTGACTATGGACTGGACGATCAACAACGATCAAACATATAGTCAATCCACATACACAATGGAGCCAATGGGGCGCACGATGGTTGAGCAGATCCCGTCGGTCGAGAGTGCTGTTGCCTTTTTCGACAACTTTACATATACTTATGAGCTGGGCGAAAAGCAGTTCGATCTGAACACCCTAGAGCTCTGCAACGAGACCTTTTTTGATGTATTTCCATACCCCATCCTATCGGGCGATCCGCACCAGATCTTCGATGACCAAGCACTAATTATGGTCAGCCAAAGCACCGCCAATAAGTTGTCGGAGAATGGTGATGTTATGGATCTGACGATCAAAATCAAAGATCATCTCTATACGATCAAGGGTGTCTACGAAGATTTCCCATCTAATTCGAGATTCTATGGCACAGAGGTCATGGTGCACAAAAAATATGACTGGGGAGGATGGCAGAGTGATGCCTTTCAAACATTTTTTACTCTCAATAGAGAGATTTCTCAAGAGGAGCTAGATGCGCAAATCAAACAAGCATTTGCTCCGCATCTAGAGAATCACAAGAGTGCTGGTATCCAAGTCGAATGCCACAGTTTCCATATCAAAGAGTATGCAAAGGTGACCGAAGGGAGCAACCTAGGCAATAATATCTACTTGATCCTCGGGGTGTTATTGATTATTATTTCGTCGTTCAACTTTGCGCTAATGCAGATCAATTCACTATCGACCAGAGCCATCGAAGTTGCAATCCACAAAGTCAATGGAGCCAAACGACGTGACTTGTTTATGTTGGTGATGTGGGAGACTCTCTACTATATAATTATGGCTGTGCTACTTGCGATTCTAGTTGCACGAGTGCTAAAGACACCTGCCGAGGCGGTTCTGGGGCGATATGAGGAGATTCTCAATCTGAGAGGATTGTGGTCGATCGGTGCAGCACTTCTTTTGATAACCCTGATCGCTGGGGTGCTACCAGCTTTGATCTTTATTCGTATTCCTGCTCTGCATATATTCTCGAAATCTAGGCTTAATAATCTTTGGTGGAAAAATGGTCTGCTCTATATCCAGATGTTCGTGACGATCATCGTCGGGACAATGACCATAGTAATCATAATGCAATTCCGCATGATGACCACGCTCGATCTGGGTTATTCGACCGACAACCTACATATTACCAGTTTGAGGGACGTTTCTGCCGAAAAGGGTCACCTTCTCAAAGAGAAACTACTCTCTACCTCTGGTGTAGTGGGAGCGTGCTATACCGACCAAAATATAGTTGAGCAGCTCTCTGGTCGGACTCTTATGAATCAAGGACAGAGTGAGGTTGCACTTTCTTGTCGTGAACTGGCTGCCGACGAAGATTTCTTTTGGACATACCAAGTGCCATTGATCGAGGGTGACTCGACTACGCTGCACAGTGATGGCCGCAAAAGCTATATGGTGTGCCAAGAGGTGTTGAGAAAAACTGTATCGACCATTGGCGAATATAATTTCTATTCTAACGGTCTAGAAGGTGTGTTTGGTAGTATTCGGGGCAATCTCTACCTGCCCGTTCAACCTTTGATTTTGTATCCAATCCGTGAGGATTGCACCACCCGAATATTGACCCTAGCCACATCAGCGGAAATCGCG
>JAWXTL010000306.1:0-2102 GCA_044433565.1 Rikenellaceae bacterium
TTGGCAGCATCCATAGCACTACCACCGCCAACACCAATCACCAGATCGACATTATTCTCTTTACACATCCGAGCACCACGTTCGACCACCCCGATTTCGGGATTAGCCTCAATCTCATAGAAAGGAAAAACCTCCAATCCCTGATCCTCAAGAAGTCGAACAACACGTTCGATCACAGGCGTAAGAAACAAAAGCTCCCGATAAGAGACCACACAGACCCTCTGACCCAAAGCTTTGGCATGAGAGCCAAGGCTATTCAATTCCCCTGCACCAAAAATCACTCGTACAGGGTTGTAATATTCAAATTTATTCATAATAATATTTTATTTTTTTGCTATTCTTCAAGTCCAAAAAGAGTTTCCTACTTACTGCATATCTTGATTCGCTTACATCTCGAAAGAGCCAAATAGCCCAACAATATAATTGCCAAAATTACAGCATAACTAGCCACCGCAGGTAGAGCAAACAGCCCCATCAAATCAAAAAGAGGGAATATGGTAAATGTCAACACAAGAGCCATAGTCGGAGGGTCAATATGTGTATCACCCCGATACAAAAACATACAAGCACAAACCTCACCCAGATATGCAGCCATAAAACCAAACAAAATCCCCCACTCAACACAACCCGTAACCGAAGTAACCATCGAAGATGAAAGGGCAATATGGTGAGTCACCGGAACCTTGAATCCCATCAACATAAAGATCAAAAGGAAAGTGACAAAGCCAAACACAATACCACTACTACCGGGTATTGCCACAGCCAATGCCGAAGCTGGAACACCAACAGCAATAGACAACATGACCAATTGCATAGGTGTCGATTGGTAGTTGACCCAAGCGGCATCCTGTGTTGGAATCCAACAACATCCACCCCCCGAAGGTTTACGACCAAAAAGCCCCGTACGACCAAAAACAAAACGAGTAATCACCATATTGAGAATCACTGCCAAAGCAATAACATTAGTCCAAGGATACTCACAGTAGTTTGGAACCTGCATCAAAACCAAAGTAATCAAATAGCCAATAGAGCCAAAGACACCCCCCACAAACAAAACCTTAGGCTGTTCGAGACCAAGCAAAGAGGTCGAAATATCACGTCCGCTATCGAGCAATTTCAATCGAGCAGCATAGGCCGCCGCCGCAACACCCCCAGCAAAAGAGGTCTGAGGCCCAAGGAAATTACCCCAAGCCACCAAATTCATAAAATCAGTATTTCCGGTGGTGGCAGTGACCGTAGCACCAATCAAAACCGCCAATCCACACAAAATCCAAACAGGGAAAGCCCCTATGGCAGCCCCAAAAATGCCTCCCGCAAAAGAGACCAAAAGATCTAAGCCATTAAATTCCATGATCTGTAATTTTAGATATAATATTTGTAACTTTGGTAAACTGTTCTAACAACTGCTCATATTCCAACGACACCAAGTGATCGGGAGTATAACTAGTCTGCTGCGAATGCAACGAGTCGATAATCGAATATCCATCCCAAAGCCCAACACCATTAAAAGCCAAAGCAGCAGCTCCAATAGTGGCAGCCATCTGGTCAATATTGGTTTTGATAATCTCGACACCATATATATCGGCAAAAAGCTGCATCCAAAACTGGCTCTTAGCACCACCACCAACTATCAACATTTGCCTGATCTCGGGCGAGAATTTACGCAGAACCCTAAAGGCAATATTCAGATTCAAAGAGATCCCCTCCATAGTAGCACGAGCAATATCTTCTCGATTATGGCTCAAACGCAAACCAACAAAAGCACCACTAATCGAAGGTGTAGGCTCCAACGAAGAACCACCAGCCAAACTAGGATTAAAAATCAACCCACGAGCACCTATCTCAGAAGAGGATGCCATCGAGCTAATCTGATCATAAGACGAAGGTATTTCTCCCGTATCCTCGGCAGCAACAAGATCCGAAAACATATTATTACGAACCCACTGCAAACTACTTCCAGCCGAAAAGATACAAAGTGCCGAAGTGTACATCCCCCCCAGAACATGAGCAAAGACATAAGGTTTATACTGCAAATCGACAATCGGTTTATGGTCGATAGCCGCAATCCAAGCCGAACTACCAAGCGAGGTATAAGGACGCCC
>JAWXTL010000307.1:0-2097 GCA_044433565.1 Rikenellaceae bacterium
CGGATGCCGCAAGTTGCACAAGCGAAAATCCCAGCGAGAGTAGTGCAAAGCCAATCAGCAGCCAAGATCCACGACGTGTTTTTTCGAGGTTGAAACAGAATAGTGCAATAACCAAAAAAGCAGTCGAGAGTGATAGTGCGTTCGAGATTGTCGGCGAGAAGTGCTGCAACCACAGTGCAACGATCCACAAAAAGAGTATATTGCCCACCATAGCACCACGCAGTGCTGCAACCGTCTGCCTGAGGTTTATAGCCCGTGAATTGGCATAGCCAAGTATCGAGACATAGACATTAATGGGTAGTTGCTCAAAATGAGCAAAAGCCAGTGCATGAAAGAACGGGAACCTCGAATATCTGTGTTTGATGGCATAACCACTCCCACGAGAAATTATACTAGAGAGGATTGCCGCCCACGAGCTGCAAAACATTCTAGCACCCATATAGCACAACATAAATGCGCCTAAGAGGTTAAGTATTCCAGAGGTTAGAGAGTTCATCTTCAGATCATGCAGTGCTTAGGGATAAGAATTATGCTATTGATTGCATGGTATTGAGACTTCTCTTGGAGCGAATGGCTGGTCGAGCGAGACGAATGTTTCTGTTTGGCTTACACCTTTGATTTTTTGTAGTGCGTTCACAAGGATCATCATTAGGTGTTCGTTGTTTGTGCAGAAGAGCTTCACAAGTAGTGTATTGCGCCCCGTAATAAAATGGCATTCTACGATCTCGGGTATATTTTTGAACTGTTCTATAACCGATTCGCACATATCTGGATCGGATAGTTGCACACCCACGTATGCACACACGTCCAAGCCTAGAGCTTTTGCGTTGACTAGTAGTCGAGATCCCATTATGATACCTGCATCTTCGAGTTTTCTTACTCGTTGGTGGATTGCTGCACCCGATATACCACATTCTCTTGCGATTTCGAGGAATGGCATACGTGCGTTTTCTATTAAATAACCGAGAATTTTACGATCAATTTCGTCAAGATGATATTTTGCCATAATAGTTTAGCTCTAAAAATTAAACATTAATATATTAGCCGCAAATGTAGGCATTTTTATTGGATTTTTATTTACATTTCTGATTTTTATCAATAATTCTCTTTGTTTTGATTTGCAAGTGGTTGATTGACATATTACGTAACAGACCCCTCAGACCCATTTATTTGGGGTTCTGAGAGGTCTGAAATTTCTTTTGTGAAAGTTCTTAATTTTTGCAGCTTTGGGTGAAGTAGGCTACAAGCATCCATACAAATTTCTCTTGTTCACGGATAAAGTCGCTCATCATCGAGGCTGTTGAGTCGTCTTTTGCCTCTTCGGCAATGGACATTAGTTCCCGTTGGTTTTGGATTATTTGGGAGTAGCTCTCTAGTATGCTTCTCATTACATCATCGGCGCAGCATAGGGTCTCGGTCTCTTTGATTCTTGCTTTTGCGAGGTATTGGCTGAATCTTGATTCGGGGGTTACCCCTAGCGTTAGGAGTCTTTCTGCTAGGTCGTCCACCTTTTCGGCAAAGTCGGTGTACATTTGCTCGAATTTGGCGTGAAGGACGAAGAATTTATCTCCTTTTATGTTCCAGTGGAAACCTCGGAGATTTGTGTAGAAGACTTGATAGTCGGCCAAGAGTAGTTGTAGGTGGTCGGTTACTTTTTTGATTTGTTCTTTTTCTAGGTGTGTGTAGGTTAATGTGTTCATGGTTTTTCTTTGCTTTTAGGAAATTATTTTCTTTCCACGGGGTTGCAAAGAGTGTACCATGTTTTGTTTTGAGTTGCAGAAAAGATTTTATCTTCTCTCGAAGAGATGGTTCGTTTCTCGGACGGCTGTCGGTTCCCGAAGATATGGATTGCTCTGGGACACTTGGGTCTTTTCTGGGACTCTTGCTGGGTCATGTGCTACTTTAGTAGTATAGGGCTCCCGTAGAGATTTTGCCTTCTCAATATTATCATTCCCGAAGAGATGGTTCGTTTCTCGGACGGCTGTCGGTGTGACACGTAAAGCCATCGGGTTTACGGGGCTCCCGACGGGGGGAGCCGTCCGCCCCGTAGATTTTTCTAGCGAAAAATCCGCTATCGCAATTGAACTATTTTGCCCC
>JAWXTL010000308.1:0-2095 GCA_044433565.1 Rikenellaceae bacterium
GGACTATCGCCCAAGGTAGCCAATCCGACCATATTTCGGCATTTTGGGATCTTATGCCTACTTTTGCTGAACTAGCAGGAACTCCTCTCTCTACCCCGACCGATGGTATTTCGTTTGTCGATGAGCTTTTGGGCAAAGAGCAGCGAGAGCATGATTTCTTGTTTTGGGAGTATAACGATGGTGGGGGTGCTATGGCTGTTCGCATGGGCGATTGGAAGGCGATTCGCACAGGGATTAATAAAGATGTGAATAGTCCTATTGAGCTCTATAATCTTTCGGAGGATGTGGGCGAGACTACTGATTTGGCGGCTCAATATCCTGATTTGGTCGATAAAGCCGACCTTATTATGCAACGTGAGCATATCAAAAATGATGATTTCCCTTTTAAACACGAAAAACAACAGCCCGAGGTGCAAAATTAATTATGATATATAGAATTAAATTGCATACCTTTGTTACAATAATGTCACACTAATACAACCCATATTATTATGAAAAAATTAATTTACACACTTTTGGCTGCTGCAACTTTGATCTCTTGCGGTGAGTCTAACACTTTTCAGATCTCGGGCTCTTTGCCTACTGCTGACCTCAATGGCAAGAATATCGTTTTGCTTGATATAAGTAGCAAAGATACTGTTGCAACTTGTGTGGTTGCCGATCAGAAATTTAGCTTTTCGGGCGTTGTTACCCAGCCTTCTTTCTATATTGTTGTGGCTGGTGAGCATAACATTATAATGCTACCTGCCGAGGCTGGAAAGATTGATATTTCGATCGACGAAAATGGTCGTGCTACTGTCACTGGAGGTCAGTTGAATCAGGCTTTTAGACAGATTGATAATGATGCCTATAAGTTGGAGAGTGAGTTTAGTGAGTTCTATAAAGCTCACCAAGGCGATAGCGAGGCTATTCAACAGGAGTACCTCAAAATGCAGGAGGGCAGAAATGCTATCTATGAGAAAGCTATGGAGGCGAATAGTAGTAATATTATTGGGGCTTTCTGTTTGGATCGAGTTCTATCTAGCGAAGAGTCACTAGAGAAGATGGATGCTATGATCGCTAAGGTTGCTTTGGCATCTAAGTTTCAACCTATTGTCGAAAGACGAGAGCGTTTGGTTGCACTTGAGTCTACTCAGGCAGGAAAGATGTTTGTTGATTTTGATGGTACGGCTATTGATGGTACGAAATCTTCTCTTTCTGATTATGTTGGTAAGGGCGAGTATGTTTTGGTTGATTTTTGGGCTTCTTGGTGTGGACCTTGCAAGGGTGAGATTCCTAACCTAAAAGAGGTGCATGAGCTTTATAAAGATAAAGGATTTGTTATGCTAGGGGTTAATGTTTGGGATAAACAAGAGGCTTTTGTTGCAGCTGTCGAAGAGGAGGGTATGACTTGGTCTCATATCTATGCTTCGGATGATCGCACTGCTACCGATAAATATGGTATCCGTGGAATCCCTACTATTATCTTGTTTGCACCAGATGGCACTATTGTCGACCGCACTTTGCGTGGCGAGGCTATCAAAGCGAAACTTAGCGAGATCTACGAATAGTTCGCCATTTGTAACTATCAAAAAAGACTGGTTTAGAGGTTAATCTATTCCAGTCTTTTTTTGTATTGTTGTGTCGAAGGGTTATTCAATTGCGATAGCGGAGATTTTGCCTTCACCAGAAGGGAAAATCTCTACGGGGCGGACGGCTCCCAAGGGTGGTCGGAAGATTTCGGGGATAAAACGTTGGGGGCGTTCTAATGAAGAATAAACCCCTTGGCAAGGGGTTTATTCTGGACAAAAGTTTTTGGTCGGTTGGGCGTTTTTTCAAAAAGCCTCCACAGTTCCTAGTGGTTGGAGCTATGTTTCCTAACGGTTATAGGCTTTTGTATCAGATGATTTCGAGGGCGCAACATATTGTATAGTTTCAGTCAGAGGAATTTCCGAATGCGGTAGCGAGACTTTTCTGCAAAGAAAAGTCAGCAGTGCGGACGCTCCCCCACGGGAGCCCTGCACTTCTATCGAAGCACAGGTCGCCCGAGCGTCCGAGAACAATACCATATCTTTATAGCAGCAAAATGGTTCAATTGCGACAGCGGAGATTTTGC
>JAWXTL010000309.1:0-2087 GCA_044433565.1 Rikenellaceae bacterium
CAATAGATCATAAGCCTCTTTGACACGCTCCCAACGTTTGTCACGATCCATTGCATAGAAGCGACCAATAATATCTGAAATAGCACCTTTTTTGCCACCTTCGAGGTGTGCTTGAAGTTGCTCGATAAAACCTTTACCGCTGCGTGGGTCGGTGTCACGACCATCCATAAAGCAGTGGATATAGCTTTTGTCGATTCCCCACGCTTCGATCAGGTCGGTCAAGGCTTTTAGGTGCTCTAGCGAACTATGTACACCACCGTCAGATACCAATCCCATAAAGTGAACCGCCTTGCCGTTGGCTTTAGCGTAGTCGTATGCGTCGATGATTTGTTGGTTATCTTTTAGCTTGTTTTCACGGATTGCTACGTTGATTTTTACTAGATCTTGGTAGATGATACGTCCCGCACCTATGTTTTGGTGTCCCACTTCCGAGTTACCCATTTGTCCGTCAGGAAGACCTACGTTTTCACCGTCGGTGCGTAGTTGCGAGTTTGGGTATTTTTTCATTAGCCCCTCCATATATGATGGGTGCATAGTGTAGATTACGTCGGATTTTGATTTGTCGCCGATTCCCCATCCGTCGAGAATCATTAGAAGAACTTTGTTCATTTTTTATTTTGAAGAAATTTATTTGTATTCTTTTGGTTTGAGGTGCAAAGATACCAATAATTATGCAGTAGTGTGTTAAAAATGGCAAAAAAATCTTTGGACATCAAAATGGTTTGATTGCGACAGCGAGAATTTTCTGCCAAGAAAATTCAGCAGAGCAGACACTCCCCCACATGAGCCCTGCACTACCTAAAGTAGCACATGACCCAGCAAAAGTCCCAGAGAATACCCAAAAGTCCCAGAATAACCCACTTCTTCGAGGTAGAATCATCCGAATTGCGGTACTACTTCGTAGCACGATGCACACCGACAGCCGTCCGAGAACTCTGCCATATCTTCGTGAATAAAGTTGATTATTTAGTTATAGGGGGTCTGGCAACTTTTTAATCTAAACACTTTTTACTACCTTTGCCCTGTCAGGAAACTGAATAAAATATTAATTTTGCGTTTGCGTAAGATCTTGCAATAGAAAAAACTAGTAACTTTTAATAACGGCAAGGAATATGCGTAACGCCCGTACTGTATATATATTTATGGTACGGGCTTTTACCTATTCATCCGTTAAGGTATTACTAGTGCCCTCTATTGTGTTTAGGTTGAGCCTGTGCCATTTTTTTTGTGGACTTAACGCACTAGAAGAGTGAGCATAACCACAATACATATATTATGAATACTTTGATCCGGGCATACAAAGAGAGCAAACGACTGATTCAACAATCTCCTGCTCTTTTATCTAGTCAGATACCCAACCATTTGCTTGAATTATGGACATCAGGAAGCCCTTTTCGGATGCCCAATGGAGAAGAAAAATCTATTACTATTGTTGTTTTTGATATTATAGTTTCACGGTATGCTATGCCCGAAGACAATATTCAGGCGAATTATCAGCACTATTTAAATTCATTTATCAGAGTTCTTGCACTTGAACTGGTGAGTCGTAAATCTCCTTTATCTTTTGGTGCTGTTCGGGTGTTTGATTTGGGTAGTTATGGTCGACCTTTGACTATTGGGTTGTCGGGTGATGATGTTGACGAGGCTTTGGCTTCTATTCCAGCAGTTGTAGAGAGACATAGTTAGTGATAGGTCGATAATTATTCTGGAGAGATTTTGTGCGAGGCGATTTCCGAATGCGGTAGCGGAGATTTTGCCTTTGCCAGAAGGTGAAATCTCTACGGGGCGGACGGCTCCCCCCGTCGGGAGCCCCGTAAACCTAAAGGCTTACGGTTCACCTCGACAGCCGTCCGAGAACTATCCATGTCTTCGGAGAATGATAATATTCCGAATGCGGTAGCGGAGATTTGCCTTCGTCAGAAGGTGAAATCTCTACGGGGCGGACGGCTCCCCCCGTCGGGAGCCCCGTAAACCTAAAGGCTTACGAGCCACCCCGACAGCCGTCCGAGAATACTGCCATTTCTTCGTGAATAGAATCTTTTCAATCTTTCGACCACCTTTGCAGCTCACCCCGACAGCCGTCCGAG
>JAWXTL010000310.1:0-2085 GCA_044433565.1 Rikenellaceae bacterium
GTGCCAACAATAACCGTCCAAATAAAACGGGCGGTGGTGCTGGGCAAAATGCGCAAGGAAATCGTCCGAATAATGGGGCAGGTGCTGGTGCCAACAATAACCAAGGTGGCGGTCGTCGTGGTGGCAACCAAAACAATAACCAAGGTGGTAAAAAAGGTGGCAAATGGCAACCAAAACCAGTGGTCAAAGAGGCTGTGAGCGAAGAGGAAGTTCAAAAGCAGATGAAGGAGACTCTTTCGAGACTCACCAACAAAGGCGGCAAGACCAAAGCCTCGAAACATCGTCGTGATAAGCGTGATGCTGCTCATGGTCGTATGGCCGAGGATATGGAACGTGAACAAATGGAGAGCAAAGTGCTTAAAGTTACCGAGTTTGTAACTGTAAGTGAACTAGCGACCATGATGGAAGTTAGCGTTACGGAGGTTATCACCGCATGTATGAATCTAGGTTTGATGGTTTCGATCAATCAACGTCTCGATGCCGAAGCTTTGGTTATCGTGGCCGAGGAGTTTGACTATAAAGTAGAATTTGTTTCGGTCGAAATCCAAGAGGCAATCGAGAGCGAGGAAGATGCTCCAGAGGATATGATCTCTCGTCCTCCGATCGTAACCGTAATGGGTCACGTAGACCACGGTAAGACTTCGCTTTTGGACTATATCCGCAAGGCAAATGTTATCGCTGGTGAGGCTGGTGGTATCACTCAGCATATTGGTGCTTATAGTGTGAATATGGAAGATGGTCGTCGTGTAACGTTCCTTGATACTCCGGGTCACGAGGCGTTTACCGCTATGCGTGCTCGTGGTGCTAAGGTTACTGACGTTGCTATTATTATTATTGCTGCCGACGATGCTATCATGCCACAAACCAAAGAGGCAATCAACCATGCCGAGGCGGCTGGTGTGCCTATTATCTTTGCGATCAACAAGATTGACAAAGATGGGGCAAATCCTGATAAGATCAAAGAACAACTGGGTGCTATGAACTACCTAGTCGAGGATTGGGGTGGTAAATACCAATCTCAGGATATTGCTGCTAAGTCGGGTTTGAATGTTGAGCAATTGCTCGAAAAGGTGCTTCTTGAGGCTGAGATTTTGGATCTCAAAGCAAATCCTAATCGTAAGGCTACGGGTTCGGTGATCGAATCTTCGTTGGACAAAGGTCGTGGTTATGTGACAACTATTTTGGTTCAGAATGGTACTTTGAAGGTGGGCGATGTATTGCTTTCGGGTGTTTATACTGGTCGTGTTAAGGCGATGTTCAACGAGCGTGGCAACAAGGTCGAGGAGGTAGGCCCAGCGACTCCGGTTCTGGTACTTGGTCTAAATGGTGCTCCTCAGGCAGGTGACACTTTCAATGTTATGGACGATGATAAGTCGGCACGTGAGATTGCCACCAAGCGTGAGCAGTTGCAGCGTATGCAGGGTCTTCGTACTCAGAAGCATATTACGTTGGATGAGATTGGTCGTCGTATTGCTATTGGTTCGTTCAAGGAGCTTAATATTATTGTCAAGGGTGATGTGGATGGTTCGATCGAGGCATTGACAGGCTCGCTTATCAAGCTATCGAACGAAGAGGTACAGGTTAATGTTATCCATAAGGCTGTGGGTCAGATTTCGGAATCGGATGTGTTGTTGGCTGCGGCTTCCAATGCGGTTATCGTTGGTTTCCAAGTGCGTCCTTCTAATGCGGCTCGTCGTATTGCCGAGAAAGAGGAGATCGACATCCGTCTATACTCTATTATCTATGATGCTATCGAGGAGATCAAGGATGCTATCGAGGGTATGTTGGCACCAGAGACCAAGGAGGAGATTGTTTGTTCGGTTGAGGTGCTTGAGACGTTCAAGATTTCTAAGGTTGGTACTATTGCAGGATGTTTGGTTCGTGGGGGTAAGATTCATCGTAACACACAGATCCGCATTATTCGTGATGGTATTGTGGTTTATACTGGTAAACTTGGATCTCTCAAACGCTTCAAGGATGATGTTAAGGAGGTTAATACAGGTTTGGACTGTGGTTTGAATATTGACAACTTCAATGACATTAAGATTGGTGACTTTATTGAGGGTTATCTGCGCTGAATTAGCT
>JAWXTL010000311.1:0-2077 GCA_044433565.1 Rikenellaceae bacterium
ACGAGAAAGAGAAATCGAATAGTCGCATCTTATCTTCGGTAATGGTAATGTCGATCAACGTAGAAAGCCCTCCAGGGATGTTTAGCACCAAGTAGATGGCCACAAACAAAGCCCCTCCAAATAGGATAATTCCCTGAACCACATCGCTCCAAACAACAGCCTCGGCACCACCCATAGTACAATAAATCAGCGTGATAACCCCCATCATCACAATACACAAATAGATGTCAATTCCGGTCACGGTGGTCAATGCCAACGAAGGTAGGAATAGTGTCAACGCCATACGAGCCAACATAAAGATGATAAACAGCGAACTAGCCATAAGACGAACCCCATAGTTAAATCGTTTTTCGAGATATTCGTAGGCTGTTGTCACATTTAGTCGGCGGAAGAAAGGTAGGTAGTATTTCACAATAGGGAATGCCATTATCAGAATGGTGACTCCCATTGGGAAGTACTGCCAATTGGTTGCAAAAGATTTGGCAGGAATAGCCATAAAAGTAATTGCGCTCAACATTGTGGCAAACAAGCTAATACCAGCAGCCCACCACGGGATTTTACCTCCTCCCTTGAAGAAATCCTCGGTGCTATCATTGCCCTTTCGCATAAAATAGTATCCCATATACAGCATCCCAAACATATATGTAATAAGCACTGCCCAGTTGACAAAACCAAAGGTAGGATTATTTTCGACACTTCCTCTCGATACAGAGGAAGCCCCTTGGGCTGTGGATTGTTGATAGGCAACCGCAATACCATCAATCACGATAATATCTTTTTGCAACGAGAATACCGATGCTCCTAGTGTCGAGATCTCTTTGTTGTCACCCTTTGCCCAACTATCGGTGATCGTATTATAGACCAGCGATCCCACCTCTTTCTCTCCCGTGCGTGTGGTTGCCGAACCAGCAACCACCAGAATATGGCTATTACCCAGTGCAACAGCCGATGCTCCTGTGAGCGAAACGCTTTGTACTTCACCATAACCAGTTGTAGTTGTCTCCTTCCACTGTTTTGTGACGGTGTTGTATGCCAGTCCCGACTCTCCGATCTTGTCTGAGACGTTTCCATCTACAAGATTATAGCCCCCAAAGATATATACACAAGCGTGTTCTGCGCCATTTTGTGACACAACCGTAGGGTTTAGCCTTGACTCGCCTGGATAGTCAGCCAATACTTGCCACCCAAAGTCACGACTTGTTTTTTTTGAGAGGTCAAGCATCAAGAATTTGTTGGATGGCTGCCCATTGGTATAGCCCCCAGCCACATAGACCCTGTTTCCAATAACAGTGGCACTACACTCGCTCATCTCGAATGGCAGGGATGGATATTCTGTTACTTCCAGTTGTGAGGTTTTGGCATTCCAAACCAGTAAATTTACACTACTAAAAGACTCTGTGTTATTCAGACCCCCAATACACAACAAACCATCTGCGACAGATACCGAAGCTCCATTGGCAACACTATATTTATACTTATTGCCCACGATCCACTCATTGCTGTTCTCGGGCAAAATATAGATATTCTGATCGTAGATCTTGCTCTGACCATCCTCGGATAGACGATACCCCCCCACAACAATAATAGCTCCATTAGAAACACCAGCGAATGGATAGGCTACTCCGGTGAGCGATGTTGTATCAGCCGCTACGGGCAAGGATGCGATTTCTCTCCAATGGAAGTCATTCTTATATTCATTTCTGGCTAGTGATGGGAATGAGAGTTGGATTAGAAGAAGGGTTAATATTAATTTGAAGAGTCTCATAAATAGTTTTATTTTAGGGTTTGGTATTAGATATCTATTTTAGTTTTGTTTTGGTCGTGCGAACTTAATTAGTTTGTGGTAATTTGCATTGGTGGTGGTGGGTTGTTTTTAATATTTTAGTCATTTCATACAAAGGTAAAAAAATCTATTGATTTTTCCCTAATTTTCTTCTTATTTCGTGGAAACTACTCCTGTGTCTATACCTCGAATTAGTTTGGCGGGTGTAACATTAGAGGATATGGAGAGTTCTCGGACGGCTGTCGGTGTGACACGTAAAGCCATCGGGTTTACGGGGCTCCCGACGGGGGAGCC
>JAWXTL010000312.1:0-2075 GCA_044433565.1 Rikenellaceae bacterium
GCTTGTTGTCCTGCAGCATACATATCTTGCGATGCAGCGTTCCATGCAGCGTTCAACGCCTCGGTGTGACGATCAATATCCTCTAGGTTACCTGCTTTGTGCGCCTCTTTTAGAGCACCTAGCGACGTTTCGATTGCACCTTTTTTGTCTGCTGGGATTTTGTCACCATACTCCGAAAGTTGCTTCTCTGTGCTAAAGATCAATGCGTCTGCACCGTTTACTTTGTCTACACGCTCACGCTCTGCTTTGTCGGCTGCTTCGTTTGCTTTGGCTTCGTTGCGCATACGCTCGATCTCTGCATCCGAAAGTCCCGAACTTGCCTCGATACGGATAGATTGCTCTTTGCCGGTTGCTTTATCTTTGGCCGAAACATGAAGGATACCGTTAGCATCAATATCAAAAGTTACTTCGATTTGAGGTACTCCACGTGGAGCTGCTGGGATACCATCTAGGTTGAAGTTACCGATCGACTTGTTTTGTGATGACATAGGACGCTCTCCTTGTAGTACGTGGATCGTAACCGAAGGTTGGTTGTCGGCCGCTGTCGAGAAAGTTTGCGATTTGCGAGTTGGGATAGTTGTGTTTGAGTCGATCAGGCGAGTCATAACACCACCCATAGTCTCGATACCTAGCGATAGTGGAGTAACGTCCAATAGAAGTACATCTTTAACCTCACCAGTAAGTACACCACCTTGGATTGCTGCGCCAATTGCCACTACCTCGTCTGGGTTTACACCTTTGTGAGGAGCACGACCGAAGAACTCTTCTACTACTTTTTGGATTGCAGGAATACGAGTCGAACCACCCACTAGGATTACCTCGTCGATTTGTGATGCCTGAAGACCTGCATCTGCCAACGCCTTGCGACATGGCTCGATTGTAGCACGGATTAGGCTGTCTGCCAATTGCTCGAATTTAGCACGTGAAAGCGATACCACAAGGTGTTGTGGAATACCATCAATCGGCATGATATATGGTAGGTTGATTTCGGTTTGGTTCGATGACGAAAGCTCGATTTTCGCTTTCTCGGCAGCCTCTTTCAAACGTTGAAGAGCCATTGGGTCACGACGAAGGTCTACTTTGTGTTGTCCCATAAACTCGTCAGCTAGGAAGTTGATGATTACTTGGTCGAAGTCATCACCACCTAGGTGAGTGTCGCCGTTGGTTGATTTCACCTCGAATACGCCGTCGCCAAGCTCTAGGATCGAGATGTCGAAAGTACCACCACCAAGGTCAAATACTGCTACTTTTTGATCTGTGTTTTGTTTGTCAAGACCGTATGCTAGTGCTGCTGCTGTTGGCTCGTTGATGATACGACGAACTTTAAGACCTGCGATTTCACCTGCCTCTTTGGTTGCTTGGCGTTGTGAGTCGTTGAAGTATGCAGGAACGGTGATTACCGCTTCGCTTACCGATTGTCCAAGATACTCTTCGGCGGTTTGTTTCATTTTTTGAAGTACCATTGCCGAGATCTCTTGTGGCGAGTAAAGTTTGCCGTCAATATCCACACGTGGGGTATTGTTGTCCGAGCGTACTACTTTATATGGTACACGAGAAAGCTCACCTTCTACTTGTTGGTAAGTCTCGCCCATAAAGCGTTTGATCGAAGCCACAGTGTTGATTGGGTTGGTGATAGCCTGACGTTTTGCTGGTTCACCGATTTTGCGTTCGCCCTCTTTTGTAAAACCGATTACCGATGGGGTAGTGCGGTGTCCTTCTGAGTTTGTGATAACGACAGGTTCGTTACCCTCCATTACTGATACACATGAGTTTGTTGTACCAAGGTCAATTCCAATGATTTTTGACATAATTGTGTGTTTTTTATTATTTATTTGTTTTTGTTTATTTCAAACTAATTTTGTTTCTGAGATATATTTTTACAATCTTTGTGCCAAAGTAAAGAATCATGGTTATGACTGACAAAATGGCAGAATATAGAGATGTATTGGTTGTTGCCGCCACCCAGATGGAGCTTCGGGGCTGTCATCCTCGCAGGGGTGTTCGGTATCTTGTCAGTGGGGTGGGTTCGGCCTCGACTGTTTTGGCTTTGTGTCGAGAGTTTGCCCGAGGTGCTC
>JAWXTL010000313.1:0-2066 GCA_044433565.1 Rikenellaceae bacterium
TTATCCCGATTGGAGTTATTTCGATCATCCACCTTTGGTTGCTTGGCTTATTCGTTTGACTACTTTTGGCGGGGAGGTCTCTTTGGATGGGGTAGTTCGTTTGGGGGCTCTTTTGATTGGCACTCTTAATACTTGGTTGATTTATCGTATTACTCGTCGGCTTTCGGGGGGGTGCGAACGTTCGGGCTTGATCTCCGCTTTGCTTTATACGGGCTCTATTTATTGCTTTGTTATTTCGGGTACTTTTATTATGCCCGATACTCCTTTGACTCTCTTTTGGCTTTTGGCTTTCGATCAGTTTAGCTATTTGTTACCTCTGCGGCATATCACTAGGCGAGATCAGTGGCGTATGATTTTGGCTTGGGTTTATGTGGGGTTGGCTATGCTTTCTAAATATTCGGGGGCTTATCTTGGAGGGGCTGCTGGGCTTTATATTTTGTTGTTTAATCGCACTTGGTTTAGCCGATGGTCTTTGTATGTTGCGCCTGTTGTCTCTCTTGTGGTTTTCTTGCCTGTTATTCTTTGGAACGTTGAGTATGATTTTATTACTTTTCGGTTCCATGGTGCTCGTGTGACTTCGCAGAGCAGTGTTAATTGGTTGTATTTTGGGCGTGAGATTTTTGGTGGTATTTTCTATAATAATCCAGTCAATTGGGTTGTCTCTCTTTTGTCTATTGTGGTTTGGCGCAGGGTTCGTTATGTATCGGCGGAGATTTATCGTTTTATTTTGGTTTTTTCTTTGCCTATGATTGCTTTGTTTTTGGGTATTTCTCTCACTCGTGAGACTTTGCCTCATTGGGCATCTCCGGCTTATGTCTCTTTGATTGTTCTTTCGGGCTGTTATCTTTCTACTATTTCTCGGGGTCTTTTTTGGGCTAAGGTTAGTGCTGGTTTTGTCTCTGTGATTGCTTTGCTGGGGATTTTGCAGATTAATTTTGGTTTGATTGATTTGGATTCTCGTGAGGGGGTTTCGGATCTTGGACGTATGGATTTTTCGCTTGACACTTATGGCTGGGCTCAGGGTGGGGCACTCTTTGCTCAATATGTGGCTGGTGATACTATTTTGGGTGACTCAGGAGATGTTACTTTGGTTAATTATTCTTGGCATGATTTGGCACATTTGGATTGTTATTTCTCTTTGCCTTATGGATTTCGCACTATGGCTATGGGTGATATTAGTTCTACTCATTATTGGGAGTGGATCAATCGTGAGCGTGGTGGATTTTCGGTTGGGGACTCCTTTTATTTGGTTACCACTAGTCGTTATTCTTTAGATCCGCTAGAGATTTATGGGTCGGATTTCGAGAGGATTACTTCGGCTGACACTTTGCCTATTTATCGCAGGGGCGATCATGTTTATAATTTTTATGTTTATCGTTTGATTGGGCTTCGTTCTGATAGTCGGTTCTTTGAATCTCAGATTTCTGGCGTAATGGACAAATGAGAGGATGAAAGCTTTGTAATAGACTGATTATTGTCTCTTTGTATTGTTTTGGGTAGAGGAATTTCCAATTGCGATAGCGGAGATTTGCCTTCGCTAGAAGGGAAATCTCTACGAGGCGGACGGCTCCCCCCGTCGGGAGCCTCGTAACCCTGAAGGCTTACGAGTCACACCGACAGCCGTCCGAGAACTTTCCATATCTTTACGTATTCAATCCCCCACTTGTTGATATAATGCCAAAAAAGAGCAAATGGAATAAAACCCATTTGCTCTTTTGTGATTGATAATATGCTAATTCGTTGAATATAGACTCTTATTTAACAGCCTCAAAGAATTTAACAAATTTTGCGTGTGGTGCCGAAACACAAATACGTGCAAATTTCGATGCCACATCTTTTTGGCTCTTAGTGAAGAATGCCAACGATACACTACCAATATATGCCTCCAATAGCTCCTCTTCTGTGCGATTCACCACAACAAAGATACCTTTTGGCTTTGATGTGTGGTAGTATTCCTCTGCCAAAAGACCACGCTCACGTAGATAGTCAATATTCAATGCTATATCGTGTGCTGTCGCTTTTTTGAACTCGGCTGCCGATTTTTTACCCACCTCGCTGGTCAATAG
>JAWXTL010000314.1:0-2059 GCA_044433565.1 Rikenellaceae bacterium
TTCGGACTATACCAAAAGTGGTTATGACCGAGGGCATCTGTTGCCTTCGGCAGATCGTAGCTCGTCGGTCGAGGTCAATAAGACAACATTCTATATGAGTAACGTAGCCCCTCAGCTCCCTAGCCTCAATCGAGGAGTGTGGAAGTCGCTCGAAGAGCAGGTGCGTGAATGGGCTAAAAGTGCCGATACCGTTTTTGTTGTGGTGGGGGCAATTCTCCAAGAGCAGAACACTCCCAAAACCATAGGGCGAGATGTCACTGTTCCCGAAAAATTTTTCAAAGCCATTATGATTAAAAAAGAGGGCGATAAAAATAAAATACACTGCTATATAATGCCTAATAGTGAGGAGCTTAACAAAAATTTTGACACTTATAGCGTGTCGCTCGAAGAGCTAGAGAAAAATTCAAATATTGATTTGATTTGGAATAATCAGAAAAACTAATTACTTTTGCTTAATTAAAAATTATAAAGATATGTCAACATTCCTAGAAGAAAAAATTGCCTCAGAAGGACTTACCTTCGATGATGTGCTATTAATACCTGCTTATTCAGAGGTTTTGCCACGAGAGGTGTCATTGAGAACTCGCTTTTCAAAGAACATTACACTCAACACTCCTGTGGTTTCGGCGGCAATGGATACTGTCACTGAGTCGGCTTTGGCGATTGCTATTGCTCGTCAAGGTGGTATCGGGGTAATTCACAAAAATATGATGATTAGTGCTCAAGCCACTGAAGTTCGTAAAGTGAAACGTGCCGAAAATGGTATGATCTATGACCCTGTAACTATCACTCCATCTGAGACTGTGGGTGACGCATTGTCACTAATGAAAGATAACAAAATTGGTGGTATCCCAGTGGTTGATGACGATAATACTCTTGTGGGTATTGTTACCAACCGTGACCTGCGCTTCCAACGTGATTATGATCGTTTGATTTCGGAGGTTATGACATCTGAGGGGTTGGTTACTACCGAGAATCCTGGTTTGATCAATGCTGCCGAGATCCTTTTGACCAATAAAATCGAGAAACTTCCTGTTGTCGACAAAGATGGCAAATTGGTTGGGCTTCTAACCTATAAAGATATTACTAAGGTTCGTGACAATCCAAATGCTTCTAAAGACTCTAAAGGTCGTTTGCGTGTTGCTGGTGGTGTAGGTGTTACTTATGATACTTTGGATCGTGTTCGTGCTCTTTATGATGCTGGAGTCGATGCTATTGTTATTGATACGGCTCATGGTCACTCTCGTGGTGTGGTTCAGAAGTTGAAAGAGGTGAAGGCTGCGTTCCCTGAGCTTGATATTGTGGTTGGTAATGTTGCTACTGGCGAGGCTGCTCGTATGTTGGCCGAAGCTGGAGCTGATGGTATCAAGGTTGGTATTGGGCCTGGTTCGATTTGTACTACTCGTGTTATTGCCGGTGTGGGTGTTCCACAGCTTTCGGCTATTTATGATGTAGCTCGTGCGGTGGCAGAGTTTGATATTCCGGTTATTGCCGATGGTGGTATTCGTTATTCGGGTGATATTGTTAAGGCTTTGGCTGCTGGAGCTGATTCTATTATGGCTGGTGGTATGTTTGCTGGTGTTGAGGAATCTCCGGGGGAGACTATTATTTATAATGGTCGTAAATTCAAGGCTTATCGTGGTATGGGATCTTTGGAGGCTATGCAGAAGGGTTCTAAGGATCGTTATTTCCAAGATGTCGAGGATGATATTAAGAAGTTGGTTCCCGAGGGTATTGCTGCTCGTGTACCTTTCAAGGGTAATTTGGCTGAGGTTATTTATCAGATGATTGGTGGTTTGAAGGCAGGTATGGGATATTGTGGTGCTAAGGATCTTGCTTCTTTGAAGAATGCTAAGTTTACTCGTATTACTAATTCGGGTATGCAGGAATCGCATCCTCATGATGTTACTATTACTCGTGAGGCGCCTAACTATTCTCGTCAGGACTAGGGGGGTATTTTTTATATTATGATTTTGGTTCGTAGATCTATTATTTGGTCTGCGAACCTTTTTTTTTGGGGGGGGTATGGTAGATATTTGGGATAAAATGGTTCAATTGC
>JAWXTL010000315.1:0-2056 GCA_044433565.1 Rikenellaceae bacterium
CGTACGGAATTGACTGCTACTAACAGCCTGAGAACAACTAAAAGTAAAAAGAATACCTCCGGCCGAAATCTTCTCGATTGCACGAGCATTCAAACGCTTATAGCCCTGAAGAGCATTGCCCAAAACCTTATGATGCTTGGCAAAAGCAGGAGGGTCAAGTATAATCAAATCATAAGCCCCATGATCCATATCACGAAGATACTCCATAGCATCCACAGCATATTCATTATGTTCGACAGTTGGGTTATTCAACTCGACATTCTTAGTGCAAAGGCGAATAGCCTTCTCAGAACTATCAACTGAATCGCAGCTCAAAGCCCCCGAAGAGAGAGCATAAACCGAAAAACCACCCGTATAACAAAATGTATTCAAAACACGTCGACCACCACTATAACGCCCCACCAAAGCACGATTATCACGCTGGTCAAGGAAAAAGCCTGTCTTCTGACCCTCTTCCCAATTAGCCTCAAACTTATTGCCATTCTCCAAGACCACCACACGATGGTCATACCCCTCGATGCGATAAAGATAACTATCAATAGAATCAATACCACACTTTGGAGGCAAAGTCTTACTACTCTTATCATAAATCGCCGCAAGAGCATCGCCCATAGAGAGCTTCAAAGCCTCAGAGATCTTCTCACGCTCAAGATACATCCCCACCGAATGACACTGCATAACAGCCGTAGAGCCATAAATATCGACAATCAACCCAGGAAGCAAATCACCCTCACCATGAATCAAACGATAACAATCACTCTCACGGTTAGGAAAGCCCAAAGTACGACGCAAAGCAAAAGCCTTCTCTACACGCTCATTCCACCACGCTTGGTCAATCTCAACATCCTCGAAGCTCAAAACCCGAACAGCAATAGAACCCACCGCCGAATGACCTTTGGCAAGAAATTCACCCCCCGAAGAGTAAACATCAACAATATCACCCTCCTCGATCTCGCCTTGGGCACTATGAATTGCCCCCGAAAAAATCCAAGGGTGGCGACGAAGTAGAGATTCCTCTTTTGATTTTTTTAGCTTAATACTGCTCATTATATTTTGTCTGTTTCTTGAAGTTTAAGATAGATCTCACGACAAATCCAAGCGTCGATAGCTGCATATTGTTGTTGAGACGGAGTGAGAATTTTAGCCTCCCAGTTGCTCAATCGTTGAGCTTTGCTCACCTTATAGCCCATCGTAATGGCCGATAATTTCTTGACACTCTTTTCGAGAATCCCCCACTGCGAGGCAATGGTTTGCAAGTCAATAAAGCCACGAGGGGTCATCGTGCCCTGAGATTTCTGCAAAGCAGTAAGATCATCCCGAATAGCAGCACCAATTTTAAGAATCGAAGGATCCTCGACAAAATCCTTCATACGCTGCGAAAGAGGCTGTTTTTGGAGGCGAAAAAGAAAAGCCACATCGGCTGTCGAGAGTTGCAAAAGGGCAAGTTTATAGCTCACACCCTTAGTAAAAGCAGGGCGAGTCTCGGTATCAAACCCCACAACCCGCTCACAAAGAAGAATCTCCTCGGCCAAAGCCATACTCTCGGGAGTATCAACCACAACAATACGACCACCAAAAGTGGCAATCGGAAGAACATTAACCTGTTCGTTACTAATAGTGTCGGCAAATCTCATAACCCAACAAAGGTACGCTTTTTTTGCGAGAAAGCGAAAACCTATTTCAATTCTACCTCTGCTTGAGTGTTTTCACAAGCTAATTTCTGTGCTTTCTCCCGACGATCAAGTTTATTATTGAGGTGACTAGCCAAAGTGCTAATAATAATCAACTGCATAACATGGAAAACCATAATAGGAAGCAACATAATACCCACAATCACAGGGTTGGTAATCAAAATCTTTATCATAACACTACCCAGCACCAAAGATTTCTTAGAGCCACAGAAGGTAGCCGTAATCTTATCCTCACGAGAGAACTTCAACCAACGGCAGATCAACAAGATCGCACCAAAGCTAACCAAAAAGAGTGCCAACATACCACCAATAAGCTTCAACATGGTCGAAACACCCACCGTAGTAAATACCCACGAGTTATACCC
>JAWXTL010000316.1:0-2049 GCA_044433565.1 Rikenellaceae bacterium
GTGTTATTTTGATCAAGATTGCCGACCGATTGGAGGTGATGCGCTCGTTGCGTAGTTTCCCTTTGGGCAAACGTACCAAAAAGTCGTGGGAGACGTTGCATCTGTATGCTCCGATTGCCCATAAATTGGGGCTCTATAATATTAAATCGGAGATGGAAGATCTGGCTCTATATAACTTAGAGACCAAAGAGTATCTCTCGATCCAAAAGAAACTTGCCGATAGTGAGTCCGAACGTCAGGTGTTTATTGCCGACTTTGTGGTGCCTATCAACGAGAAACTCGAAGAGCTAGGGGTCAAATACAAACTCAAAGCACGTACCAAGTCGATCTACTCGATTTGGCGCAAGATGAAACGCCAGAAAGTTCCGTTCGAGAAGGTATTTGATATTTTTGCCATACGTATTATTGTCGATTGCCCACCCGAACAAGAGAAAAGCCTCTGCTGGGTGATCTATTCGATTGTTACGGATTGCTACCTTCCCAATTCGGATCGTATGCGAGATTGGGTTTCGATACCCAAATCGAACGGTTATGAGTCTCTTCACGCCACGGTGGTTACCACTTCGGGTCGTTGGGTCGAGGTTCAGATACGCTCTCACCGAATGGATGAGGTTGCCGAGAAGGGCATGGCTGCTCACTGGCGATATAAAGGCGTATCGGGTGCTGGTGTTAGCTCCGAACAGTGGCTCGAAAAATTGCGCTTTGCGGTCGAGAACAGCCCTTCGGATCTGGGCTTTGGCGACGAATTGGATATGCAGCTTAATAGCTCCGAGATTTTTGTTTTCACCCCAACGGGCGATATTCGCAAACTACCTACGGGGTCGACACTCCTTGACTTTGCTTTCGATATTCACTCGAATATTGGTACTACTTGTGTCGGGGGGCGTATCAATGGGCGCAATGTTTCGATCAAAGAGACTCTAAAGAGTGGCGATATTGCCGAGGTTATCACGTCGAAGAATCAGAGTGCCAAGGCCGACTGGTTGTCTTTTGTTGTTACGGGCAAAGCCAAATCGAAGATCAAACAGGAGTTGCGTGAAGATGCTGCTTCGGCGGCTTTGCTTGGTCGTGAGGAGCTGGAACGTAAGGTTAAGAATTGGAAATTACAGCTCACTATCGAGGAGGCGGTTACCACTCTGGTCAAACATTATAGGCTAAAGACTGGACTAGAGGTCTATATGATGATTGCCAACGATAAGATTTCGATGCTAGAGGTCAAGGATGTGCTCACCGGAGGTGCAAACGAGCCCCATAGCCCAGAGCCAAAACCTCGCAAGAGCGTCTCGAAGGTCGAGAAACGTTCCGAGAATGATGGTGCACTGGTGGTGGATCAAAATCTCAAAGATGTCGAATATAAGTTGGGTAAATGTTGTAACCCGATCTTTGGCGATGATATATTTGGTTTTGTGACCATCCATTCGGGGATCACGATCCACAGTCACAGCTGCCCTAATGCTTTGCGCCTAAAAGAGCAATACCCATATCGTGTATTGGAGGCTCGTTGGCGTGATACATTTAGTGGAGGAAAATTCCTAAGCAATCTAAAAGTGGTCTCGGAAGATCGTCAGGGATTGACCAACGATATTATGGATCTGGTCTCTCGTGAGCTAAAGATCAATATTCGCTCTGTAAATTTTTCGTCTCGTGGCGGTTTGGTCGAGGGTCGATTGTCGATCGAGGTTGGCACCACCACTCAAGTGGATATGGTAGTGGCAAATATCAAAAAACTAAAAGGAGTGCTCAAAGCACAACGCATAAACTAAAATAAAATACAATGGAGACTCTTAATCATTGGGTTGACCTCACGAACGACTATCTTTGGTCATATATTCTTATTGCTTTACTTTTGGGTTGTGCCCTTTGGTTTACTATCAAAACTCGCTTTGTTCAGTTTCGGATGATTGGCGAGATGTTTCGTTTGTTGGGCGATTCGACCTCGAAAAAGGGGAAACACGTCTCGTCGTTTCAGGCTTTTACTATCTCTTTGGCTAGTCGTGTGGGGACAGGAAACCTAGCTGGGGTTGCTACGGCTATTGCTGTTGGGGGGCC
>JAWXTL010000317.1:0-2044 GCA_044433565.1 Rikenellaceae bacterium
TATAGGTGACGACTCATTGTGATTTCGCCATATCCTCCTAGGGTTAGTCGTGAAGGTTTCAGGGTTGCGGCTTTTGCTGAGTCGGCTATTTCTTTTGTTTTTTCGACTTCTGTCTCTAGGGCTTGTACCCTTTGCAGTAGTTTGTCGTAGTCTGATTTCTCTTGGGCACTGGTCGAAAGAGTCAGAAAACAGGTTAATAATAGTAATGTTTTTTTCATATATTATAGTGTGTTTGTATTTGTGCACAAAGGTATGGCGATAGTGAAGAGCGCACAATACCCACATTTAGGTAAAATTTGGGCGAGTTTGGTACACTTTAGGTAGTGTCTTTCTATTGTATGAGATCCTCTGTAAAGAAAGCAGGGCTAATTTCGATTTGAAATTAGCCCTGCTTAGGTTTTTTTATGAAATGAGGTGTTATTGTTCGATCTGCTCGATGGTCTTGACTATTAGTTTTGCCCATTCGATAAATCCTGCCTCGACGATGTGGATGTTGTCGGGTCGATAGAGATCGGTGCGTAGTTCGCCTGTGTCGGTGGTAAATTGCTTTCGTGGGTCTACAAAATGTACTCTTTTGCTATCGAACGAGGTGCTGGTCAACATCTCGATTATTGTATTGTATTTGGTTACTCGCTCTGGTGAACCTGCTGTTGGCAACATACCAAATAGAATGATTTGCGCCCCTGGGAACTCCTCTAGTGCTGCTTGGGTGACAGCCATTATTCCGCTATATACCGACTGCGCATCATCCTCGGCGTTGTTTACTCCGATGGCTATTGTGACATAATTTGGGGTCGCTGCGTTGTAGTTGCCATTTTTTATTCTCCATAGTAGATGTTGGGTTCGATCGCCTGAAATTCCTGCCGATTCCCAACTTCTGTTACCAAAGACCTCTCTTAGGGTTGGGTTATTCCAGCATGAACCCACTAGTTTGCGATGGGTTGCCATCCCTTGGGTTATTGAATTTCCTAGCATCAGCACATCAAAATGCTGCGTGGCTAGGGTTTGGGTAATATCATCGGCTGTTTGGTTCCAGTCTGCACCATCTTTCCATCCTGCTGCTGGACGGTATTCATTTCCTCGGATGGGGTGGATGCACATATTTTCGGCCAATCCGTCTGCGCTGTATATGTGGTTTGTGGCTTTGGTTGGATCGTCATTTTTGAATGTTACTCCACTTTGCTCTATGGTCGACGGGAGATCCATTTGCGAAGAGTTCACCGCCACCTTATCTTGACTTAGGATCGTGAACTGTGCGCTGAGTCCCATTTTTTGCATCTGCTTATAGATCTTTTGGAACTCTTTTGCTGGATTCTGGGCTTTCTCTAGCTGCGATTTATCTATATAGACTATGTGATAACCCAGCTCCAGAAGTTGCTGATCGACCCATAGGGTATCTTGGCTTTGGGTTAGGCGAACAGCCCACGTATGGGTGGTGTTTATATTGTGTGGCTCGACTATTGTTGAGCAAATAGCCTTACTGTTGGTCTGCGTGAAGGAGTTATATCCTGCAAAAGAGCCCTCCTCGGGGTGGGTTTTGCTCCATTGAATTTCAGCTTTGGGAACTTCTCTCTTTTGGGTGATTGTACGGTAGAGGGGTTTTGCCATTAGCCCTGCTCCCACCGATGATGGGTGCAGCAGATCGGGCATATAGTGAGGGGTATAGGTTGTCCCCAGCAGTGGGTAGCCATTTACTATCTCCAGGTCGTTTTCGATGGCTAGTTCCTCTATGATGGGGGTGATTGTTTGTTGCATACGGTCATCCGAGATGGATTCCGATTCGTCGAAATAGCATTTCACTGGCGAGATCAGGATCAATCGAGCTGAGGGATTCGCCTCTTTATAGGAGTCAATGATCTTCTGGTAATCTGCTTTATAATTGGCAATATGTGCGAAATTGTGCGCCTTCGAGTCGTTAGTACCCAGTTTGAGGATAACAATATCGGGATTGAAAGCCAACGATTGTGCATACTCCTGAGTCTTTATATATGGATGATCTCCCTGTGATAGAGTAGTGGTGCCCCCCCCCCCGCAGTTTTCGTCC
>JAWXTL010000318.1:0-2042 GCA_044433565.1 Rikenellaceae bacterium
GAGGAGTATCAGCGTGATATTATCTTCTACCACAATACCCAACGAGCTGATATTCGTTGGGGTGGCAGTCAGAGTGGTACTGTTCCTTATCCTTGCTGGGGTACTTTCCCTTTTGTCTATTCGCATTCGGTGGCTAATAGTTTGATCTCTCAGAATAATTTTCAGTTGCTCAAGACGGGTGACCCTGATGGAGGGTATTATAAACCTGCTATGAGCGATGCTCCTTTGCGGGGTTACGATGGTCGTCACGAATGGTTTTGGGAGCCCAATGATGAGGATCATATTTTCCCTGTTGACCATCTTATGAAGATGTATTTGGGTTCTGTGGGTCGTAATTCGACTTTGATTTTGGGACTTACTCCTAATGCAGAGGGGTTGTTGCCTTCTTTGGATTCTCTTCGGTTGGCGGAGTTTGGTGAGGCTATTGCTTCACGATTTTCTTCTCCTTTGGCTTTTTTGAGTGATGTTGTTGATCGGCGATGTTTGGTTTTGGAGTTGGATTCTCCTGCTACGGTTCATGATATTGTCGTTCAGGAGGATTTGGATTTTGGGGAGCGTGTTCGATTGTTTTCGGTTGATGTTTTGGTTGGGGGCGATTGGATTCGGGTTTTCGATGGTAGTGTTATTGGTCATAAGGTTATTATCCCTTTGGATGATTCACCTGAGGTTTCGGCAGTTCGGCTTTCGGTTGATGACTCTTTGGGTTCTCCTCATATTCGGTCGTTTTCAGTTTATTAGTCCTTGTTTAGCACCTCTTTGTATCTGTTTTCGACCATTTTCCAATCCATTACATTCCAGTGTGTTTTTATGAAATCGGCTCTTCGGTTTCGGTAGTCTATGTAGTAGGCGTGTTCCCATACATCTATTGTCATTAGTGGGTGGAGTTTGTGGGGTAGGGGGTTGTCGGCATTTGGGTATGATACGATATCTAGTACTCCTTCGGGGTCACTTGCCAACCAGCACCATCCTGCTCCAAATTGTTTTGCTGCTTTCTCTTCAAATTCGGCTTTGAGATTGTCTAGCGAACCGAAATCACGGTTTATTGCCTCTAGTAGCTGTGCTGAGGGTAGGAGTTGGGCTGTGGCGGATAGGGTGTCGAAGAAGAAGTTGTGGTTGTAGACTTGGGCTGCGTTGTTGAATATTGCACCTTTGGCTTGGGTTATTACGGTCTCTAGGGTTTCTTTTTCTAGGGGTGTTCCTTTGATTAGTTGATTTAGGTTGTCGATGTATCCTTGCAGGTGTTTGCCCCAGTGGTATTGCATTGTTTCTGCGCTGATGTATGGAGCTAGAGCATCTAGTGGGTAGTTCAGTGGTTGGAGTTGATGTTTCATGATCGGTTTTTATAAAGGTTAATGTATTGTTTTGGGTTAAATGGTTAAACAAGGGTGAAGGCATTGTGTAGTTTTGGGCAGAGGAATTTTCAATTGTGATAACCCTGAATGCTTACGATTCGCACCGACAGCCGTCCGAGAACTTTACACATAAATTACAAAGCTTCCCTTCTCATATTTGTCCATTGCGCCTTAATCTTTATTTTGCAACAATCTTGCCATCTGACAGTTCCATTTGCCAATTTGGCGATAAAATAGCCTTTTCTGTAACCAGCTAGAGCCAAGGTGATGATTTCTGTAAAATAGATGATCGCAGGTTGTGAAATTTATCTAAAAAGTTAGAGGATTTCTATTATCCGAATAAAATGACTACCTTTGCGGTTTCAAATCCTAAATTGTTAGGGTTGAGTATCAATATAAAACAAACTAGATGTCTATCGAAAACCAAATCATCGCTGATTTAGAGGAAAACCAAACACAAGAGAACGTAACCGCCGAGCCAACTGCCGCACAAGAATCCATCCAAGAAGAGGTCTTGGAAGAGGGTCAAGATGCCACAGTCGCTCCCCAAAACCAACTGCTACCCAACTTTGCCGAACTGGGTTTGTCAGAGAACATTCTAGAGGCAATCAAACACAAGGGTTTTGAGCAACCCTCTCCAATCCAAAAGCTATCGATTCCGGTACTATTGCGTGATACCAATGATATTAT
>JAWXTL010000319.1:0-2040 GCA_044433565.1 Rikenellaceae bacterium
TGGTAGTGGTCGCAAGAATAGTTAGGATCTGGGTAAAACTAAGATCCATTCCCAAAACCTGTGCAATAAATACTGCACCAATTGCCTGATACAACGAAGTACCATCCATATTGATAGTAGCTCCCACCGGAAGTACAAATGAGGCGGTCTTCTCCCGTACACCAAGCTCTCGTTGCAGGGTCTCCATATTCAATGGAAGAACGGCTGCACTAGAACTAGTTGTGAAGGCCAACAACTGAACAGGGATCATCTTGCGATAGAACTCCCTGATCGGAGTGTCGGTAAATAGCTTGACCAACAAAGGATAAAATCCCAAAATCAAAGCGAAAAGTCCAACAACAACAGTGACAAAGTATAACCCTAGTGCGCCGATCAATTGCATATCACCAGCATTGGTAACAACCATATTGCCCATCAAAGCAAACACCCCCACAGGTGCAAATTGCATGATAATATCAATGATCTTCATCACAATAGTATCAAGCGAATCAATAAAGCCGACAAAAGGTGCTGTGCGCTCCTTACCGGCCAAGATAACCGCCACGCCAATGAGGATAGCCACAAATATTACCTGCAACATACTCCCATTATTGGCCATTGCGCCCACCACATTATCAGGGACAATATCAATCAACCACTGCAAAGGAGCTGCATCATTCAATGCCTCGGCCGTAGCAGTACGTTCGGCAATAGTATCGCTATAAGTTGCATGAAGAGTCGAGGCGTTCTGTGCATCAACCACACTACCTGGCGAGATTAGAGTGACCAAAATCAACCCCAAAGTAATAGCAACAATAGTGGTACAAACATAAATCAGAAGAGTTCGCCCCCCCATACGTGATAGAGCCGAAATATTACCGATATTAGATACCCCCTTGACCAAAGAGATAAAGACCAAAGGAATAGCAATAGCCTTGAGCATACGCATAAAAATATCCCCAAAGGGAGCTACCCAGTCCTTGACGAATTCGGTAGCATCAATATTATATGCCAATATACCAAAGGCAACACCCAACGCCATGCCAATCAATATTGACATATAGAGCGGAAGTCGAACTTTAGAGAATTTTAACATAACCTACCTTGTTGATTTATAGGTTATCTTTCTCGATATCTTTGAAATATTTGTATGTGCCAACTTTGATTTCTGACGTTGCCTCTTCGTCACACACGATGATTCCGTGTTTGTGTAGCTGGAGTGCCGAGATAGTCCACATATGGTTTACTCCCTCTTCGACTGCGTGACGTAGGGCACGAGCTTTGTTGTGACCATTGACAATAACCAACACCTGCTCCGAATCCATCACTGTACCAACACCTACGGTCAATGCACTTTTAGGAACTTGGTTGATGTCGTTATCAAAGAAACGAGAGTTAGCAATAATAGTATCTAGTGTTAGGCTTTTTTGACGAGTGCGTGAGGTCAAGGAACTTGCTGGTTCGTTGAAAGCGATGTGACCGTCAGGGCCAATACCACCCATAAACAATTTGATACCACCATAAGATTTGATCTTCTCTTCGTAGGCAGCACATTCTGCCATTACATCTTCGGCATTACCGTTCAATAGGTTGGTATTCTCAGCCTTGATGTCAATATGGCTAAAGAAATTCTCCCACATAAAGGTATAGTAGCTTTGTGAGTGCTCTTTTGGTAGAGAACAGTACTCGTCCATGTTGAAAGTTACAACATTAGCAAACGAAACCGCACCCTCGTTATAAAGCTTGATAAGCTCTTTGTATGTTCCAATTGGAGTCGATCCAGTAGGAAGACCTAGCACATAAGGTTTCTCGGGCGTTGGCTCGAACTTGTTGATCTCGTTTGCAATGTACGATGCAGCCCAGCGGCTGATATTTGCATAGTCTGGTTGGATAATAAGTCTCATAATGTTTTTCTGATTGTTAATTTGTTATTTGATTATTGTTCTTGTGAAATTTTTATCTTTTGGTATTATTTTCGATTTGTGTTCGACGGGTTCGATTATTAGGTATTTGTCTCCCAAGAGGTTTGCTGCAAGTTGCATATCTTCTTGTTCTATTGCC
>JAWXTL010000320.1:0-2026 GCA_044433565.1 Rikenellaceae bacterium
GTCTCGTGAGTTGGTTATGGCATTTATTAATAAGCTTTAATTTCAGGGGATAGAAATGGTTCAATTGCGATAGCGGATTTTTCGTTAGAAAAATCTACGGGGCGTACGGCTCCCCCCCCCGTCGGGAGCCCTGCACTGCTAAAGTAGCACATGACCCAGCAAGAGTCCCAGAAAATACCCGAGCGTCCCAGAACAATCCATACCTTCGGGATAGAATCATCCGAATTGCGGTAGCGGAGATTTGCCCTCGGTAAGAAGGCAAATCTCTACGGGACGGACGGCTCCCCATGGGTGGTCGGAAGATTGAAAAGATTCTATTGATGAAAATATTGTATATTCTCGGGCGGCTGTCGGGATTTGCCTCGTAAGCCTTCAGGATTACGGGGCTCCCGACGGGGGGAGCCGTCCGCCCCGTAGAGATTTTACCTTACGGCAAAATCTCCGCTATCGCAATTGGAAATACCTCCGCCCAGAACTAAATTATAAAGATACTTTGCACCCCCCGAAACCTTGTCGAAGACTCGACAAGTTTTTTTTTGTCGGGTGGGGGCGAGAGCTAAAATTCTATGATACAAAAGCCTCTAACCACTAGGAACTGTCAGGCTTTTTGAAAAAATGCCCAACCGACCAAAAACTTTTGTCCAGAATAAACCCCCTGGCAAGGGGTTTATTCTTCATTAGAACGCCCTCAAAACTTTTAGCCTCACATCTGTTCATTACACCACTAAACATAGAAAACCCCTCGCACAGGAGGGGTAAACATAAGTTGAGATTGGCTATTTAGCACCGCCGCCCTTCTTGGGCTCAACCACCTTGGCTTTGACACCAATCTTGCTCAAAAGAGTAATCACATTCTTGGTCGATGTCTTACCCGAATCATAGCTCACCTTAATCACCTTGGTCGGAAGATCAACCTTTACATCCTTGATCCCCTTTTGTGTAGGCAAATAATTCATCACCTTCTTGACGCAATTCTCACAGTCGATGTCGGCTTTGAGTTCGACAGTTGCGATCACTGTTTTCTCTTTTTTCTGGGCTGCAAAACTCTCTGTTGCAGCGAATGTCACCATACAGGCGATCAACATTAGAATAATCTTTTTCATGTTTTTTTTTAGTTTTTAAAATAAGCTATAACGTAGTCCTATGTAGTATTTTCGCCCCATCAGAGGTCCCCATACCACCGAAGAGTTAAACTCCGATGAATATGGATTGTCGGCCGAGATGATTGGGGTCTCTTGTTTGTAGTTGGCTATATTTTCGCAGCCCAGATAGATCTCCACTGCACGAATCTTACGGCTCACCTGTGCATAGAACATAGGATAAGCAGGTGAATATTCGCTATCCGAGAGATCTCCTGTTTGTGTTGGCAATCGCATCGAACCATTGAGTTGGGCTGTCACATCGAACACCCAGCGGCGATAAGGGGTTGCATATTGCAGATTTATGAGTGTCTTAAATCTGCTAATTAGAGGTCGCTCAACCTCGACTTGTGAACCATCGGCTCGATTGAGTGTCACCACGCTGTTGGTATAGCGGTAGGTAGCAAAAATATCGAAGTTGTCTATCGGACTCCACATAAAGTCGACTTGGTAGGTGTCGGTAAACGATCGCCCATCACTATTATAGATGTGCACCTCGGTGCTAGAGAGCTCCTGATCGACAATCACCTGATTGGTGAAACTAGAGCGGAAATAGTCGAAGCTAAGGGTTGCATCATCTGATTTAAGGAGAGATAGGGTTTGTGTAATACTTCCTCCGTAGGTTGCTGCTCTCTCTTGTGAGTCAAAAGCCGCACCCGTACCATTGTCGAATATTATCGAACGCCCTGTTGCTAGGATTCCGATGTTGTCGGTTATGACATTTGAACTTCGGTAGCCCAGCCCTGCCGATACACGCAATACGGTCGAAGGCGTAATAGCCCATCGAATATGCGAACGTGGGGTGCAAAATGCCTTTGCGAAGTAGTCATTATAATCACCTCGCACGCCCACAACCAGCGAAAACTGATCGCTCGGGGTGTAGGTAT
>JAWXTL010000321.1:0-2024 GCA_044433565.1 Rikenellaceae bacterium
CATCCAACAGGTTGGTCTTGCCCGAACCATTCATCCCCACCAATACATTAATCTGAGGCGAGAACTCCAATTGAGCAGAAGCAATATTTTTGAAATTGAGGATCTCTATTTTGTCGATAACCATAACTTGCGAAGATAAGAGTAGAAAAGGAGTAAATATTCACTACAAAGTTAGTGACAATAATTTGTAATTTGAAAATTTTTCACCTAATTTTGCAGATTGAAAAGCGAAACAAGTAATGTGGCTCTCTTTGGTGGGGGTCATTCATATAAAAAAACTAATAACAGAATAAAGTTTATGTCACAGAATAAACACAACAAAGCAAAACAACAAGAACCACAAGTTGATACCGAACTAGCAATCGAAAACGCATTGGGTCGTACCGAGCTTTTTTTCGAGAAAAATGGTAAGAAATTGCTTACAGCACTAGCAGTGGTAGTATTGGTAATTACGGGTTATTTCGGTTATCAGCAGTTTATCCGCAAACCACATATCGAACAAGCAGCGGCAGCTATGGTCTTTGCTCAAAACCAATTTGCACAAGATTCTATGAGTGTTGCGCTCAAAGGCAATGGCAAAAATCTTGGTTTCGAGCAGATTGTTGATGAATTTTCGGGCACTTCTCAGGCTAACCTTGCATATCAGTATATGGGTATTTGCTACCTTAACCTTGGTGAATTTGATAAAGCAGTTAAGGCTTTTGAATCTTACTCTACGGTTTCGGGTTCTCTTGGCATTTTGACCAATGCTCAAAATCTTGGTCTTACGGGTGATGCTTATAGCGAACTTGGTAACTATGACAAGGCTTTTGAGTACTATACCAAGGCGGCTAATTATAGTGACAATATTGCTACTACTCCAACTTATACTTTCCGTGCTGCTCTTGTTAGCCTCGAAAAGGGAGACTACGATACCGCTAACAAGCTTTTCACTTCGATCAAGACTAAATATCCACAGTCTCAATACGCTAGTGATATTGACAAATATATTGCTCTTTCGGCTCAAAAAGCTACTAAATAACAACTATGGCTACTAATCTAAAAAACCTTTCGGAGTTTTCCTCTGAGATTCCTTCGGCAAAGGATATGAGTTTTGGTATTGTGGTTTCTCAGTGGAACTTGGATATTACCTCTAAATTGCTCGAAGGTGCTATTGACACTTTGACTAAGGCTGGTTGTTTGCGTGAGAATATTACTGTTAAGTGGGTTCCTGGAGCTTTTGAGATTCCTCTTGCTGTTCAGTATTTTGCTGATCTAACTACTGTTGATGGTGTTGTTGCTTTGGGTTGTGTTATTCAGGGTGAGACTCGTCATTTTGACTTTATTTGCGGCCCTGTTTCACAGTCTATTTTGAATATTCAGTTGGCGGAGGGTCTTCCTGTTGGCTTTGGCCTTTTGACCACTAATGATATGCAACAGGCTTTGGATCGTGCGGGTGGAAAGCATGGCAATAAGGGCGATGAGGCGGCTGCTACGGCTATTATGATGGTCTCTTTGGGTCGTTCTATGAATGGTGAGGCTTTGCGTTTTATTGACAAGGGTGCTGTAAATTAGATTTTCCTTTTTTCGGGGGTGGGGTGTTGATTTGCCTAGGGTTTTAGAAATTTGTCATTAGGATTTGGATTTTAGTTATATATTTCTTACCTTTGTACCCGTTAAAAAACAGTTTGCTGTTGTAGCTCAGTGGTAGAGCACTTCCTTGGTAAGGAAGAGGTCACGAGTTCAATCCTCGTCAACAGCTCGATAGAGAGAGATTCCTTTTTGGGGTGTCTCTTTTTTTATTGTTTTATACTACTTATTATGTTTGGGGCGCAAAGTATTTTCATAGCACAAGACCCAGCAAGAGTCCCAGAAAAGACCCGATCGTCCCAGAACAATCAATATCTTCGGGGATAGAATCTTTTCAATTGCGACAGCGGAGATTTGCCTTCTTAACAGAAGGCAAATCTCTACGGGGCGGACGGCTCCCCCCGTCGGGAGCCCCGTACTACTAAAGTAGCACGAGCCACACCGACAGCCGTCCG
>JAWXTL010000322.1:0-2021 GCA_044433565.1 Rikenellaceae bacterium
CTCCAAAAACTCCAAAACCAAAGCCCCCGAAACAGTAACCACAGTCAACTGATTATCATAGACCAACATCTGAAAAATATCCTTGACATAAAGACCACCCGCCGACCAACTAAACTGCTGACGAGAAGGAGCAAAAAGCGAAAGATCGGCACCCGTCGTTTCTAACTGATAACGATGAAAAAGACCCGAGAGATGTGAAGCCCCAAAATAGCAATCCTCGGTAGTAAAAACAGTATCAAGTTCAACAATAGGGGTAGAGAAATATCGTCTAAGGGTCTGAATATTATGATCTTGCGCAGAGAGGAACTCCGAAGAGTTAGGAAAATCACGAATATCAACCATCTTAGCCTTGAGAGTAACATCACCAAACATCTCCCACTTATCAATCACCAAAAGTTCGCCTTGGGCAATAGTATCAGGAAGAAACCGCCCAAGATCAAAGCTCGAAGAGACTGAATCACGAAGACCAATATAAGAGTGAATCTGAGAGAGCATCACGGAGTCACCCGAACATTCATGATAGAGCCTATAGCTATCGGGCATCTGAGCGAGGAAATCAGGATGAGCCATCAAAAAAAAGTCAGTATCGCCCAGCTCCTCACGCCAAGCCTCGGCATAGCCCCATATCTGAGATAAAGAGCCCTTCTGATAACTATTGGTAATAGGGTCGAAAGCAAACCAAGGCACTCCGCCATAGACAATCAAGCGTTGTTGTTGAGCCTGAGAGTGGGTTAAAGTAAAAAACAGTAGAACAAGAATAAGTAGTCGTTTCATAATAGAGTCTGGATTAATGAGTACCGCAAATTTAGAAAAAAAGTTGTTAGTTCTCGAAAAAAATGTTATCTTTGTTAGTATGAAACGATACTTTATTGAATTGGCGTATAATGGTCAGACGTTCAATGGGTGGCAACGTCAGCCCAATGCACCCTCGGTGCAACAGACCATTGAGGAGGCTCTATCGAAACTTCTGAGAGAGGAAATCTCGATTGTGGGATGTGGGCGTACCGACACGGGGGTTCATGCTTCGTTTTATATTGCACATTTTGAGAGTGAAAAGGTATTCGCCCCAGGGGATGATTTTATCTATCACCTCAATTGCATCTTGCCTCGTGAGATTGCGATCTACAAAATCTATGAGACCACAAAACATGCTCGTTTTGATGCCAGAATGCGTGAATACAAATATTTTATCGAACGTCGCAAAACACCATTCAATATTGACGGAGCGTGGCAGTTGAGCAGAGAGCTAAATGTCGATGCTATGCAGACTGCAGCTCGTAGCCTTATGCTACATAGCGACTTTACGTCGTTTGCCAAGCTTCATTCGGACAACAAAAGCAATATCTGCGCAGTAACCCAAGCTCTATGGCGAGAAGAGGGATCACAACTTATCTTTATCATACGCTCCGACCGTTTCGTGAGGGGGATGGTACGTGGTATTGTCGGGACACTTGTCGACGTGGGATTGGGGAAAATGTCAGCCAAGGAGTTCGACAATCTGATCAAGGCCGAAAATCGGGCTTTGGCATCTGCCCAAGCACCTGCACAGGGGCTCTATCTGTCGGATATACATTATTAAAGGCACGGAAGAGATGAACGATTTTCGGCTCTCGGTATTCCTTTCGGTGACGAGTAACCTTAGCTTTACGAAGGCTGCCTTGGAGTTGAATATCTCGCAACCTGCTATCTCAAAACATATTAGCGAACTAGAAAGCCAATATGGTGTTCAACTTTTTGTACGTGAGGGCAACAAAATCAAGCTCACCAAAAATGGAGAGCTATTTTTGGAACACGCCAAAGCTATCAATGCCAAATACAAGGAGTTGGAGTTCGAGATGAACCTCGTGAGCCAGAACGACAAAGGCGAATTGACTATTGGTGCGAGTACTACGATTGCCCAATATGTGCTACCCTCTATTATCTCGAAGTTTATGTCTCGTTTTCCGCAGATCAAACTTTCGTTGGTGACAGGCAATAGTCAACAAATTGAGTAGCTTATCGAATCCAACAAGATATAGATT
>JAWXTL010000323.1:0-2012 GCA_044433565.1 Rikenellaceae bacterium
GAGAAGGATTTGGCAGAGGCTGGTTTGCTTGACAAATGTGAAGACTACACCAATAAGGTTGGCACTTCGGAGCGTAGCGGTGCGGTGATCGAACCAAAACTTTCGATGCAGTGGTTCCTAATATGGAAGAATTGGCGCAACCAGCTCTGAAAGCGGTGATGGAGGATGTTATCAAACTCTATCCATCGAAATTCAAGAATACCTACCGCCACTGGATGGAAAATATCAAGGATTGGTGCGTAAGCCGTCAGCTATGGTGGGGTCAGCAAATCCCTGCATACTATCTGCCTAAAGGTGGTTATGTTGTGGCTTCTACTCCAGAGGAGGCTTTGGCATTGGCGCAACAAAAAGATAGTACGCTAACCATGGCAGATCTTCGTCAAGATCCAGATGTTTTGGATACTTGGTTTAGCTCATGGTTATGGCCTATTTCGGTATTCGATGGTATCAACAATCCTGAAAACGAAGAGATACAATACTACTATCCAACCAACGACTTGGTAACGGGTCCCGATATTTTGTTCTTCTGGGTGGCTCGTATGATTGTAGCTGGTTATGAGTACCGTGGCGAAAAACCATTCGAGAATGTCTATCTAACAGGTATCGTACGTGATAAGTTGCGTCGCAAGATGTCGAAATCATTGGGTAACTCGCCAGATCCACTTGATTTGATCGCAAAATATGGTGCCGACTCAATGCGTGTAGCAATGCTACTATGCTCGTCGGCAGGTAACGATATTCTCTTTGACGATACACTAGTTGAGCAAGGACGTAACTTCGGTAACAAAATTTGGAATACCTTCCGCCTAATCAAAATGTGGGAAGTGGCCGATGTTGAGCAACCCGAAGCATCTGCTATTGCAACAGAGTGGTTCTCGTCATTGCTACACAAAACCATTTCGGAGATCAATGCCGACTTTGCCGAATATCGCATATCTGAGGCATTGATGAAACTGTACAAACTCTTCTGGGACGATTTCTCGTCGACCTACCTAGAGCTTATCAAACCGGCATACGGATCGCCTATCGACCGTAAGACTTTTGATTCTACGATTGGTTTTTATGAAGAATTGCTTCAACAACTTCATCCATATATGCCATTTATCACCGAGGAGATCTGGCACTTTATCGCCCAGCGTGGCGAACGTGAGAGCATTATGGTTAGCCAATACAATACTCTTGGGGAGTGGGATGAGTCGTTGATAGAGAAGGTTTCGATTGCATTGGATGTCGTGACCAACATCCGTTCGATTCGTGCACAGAAGAATATCTCGCCTAAAGAGGCTTTGATTTTGCAGGTGATTGAGGATGGTAATTTCCACTCGGAGCTAAATTCGGTGGTTGAGAAACTAGCTAATATCTCAGCCGTGGAGCTTATCACCGAGAAACCATCGGGGGCAGCGGCATTTATTGTTAAGACTACAGAATATTTTGTTCCTGTTAGCTCTAATATTGATGTGGCGGCTGAGTTGGAGCGTTTGACTAAGGAGTTGGACTATACTCGTGGTTTCTTGACGAGTGTTATGAAGAAGCTTGGTAATGAGCGTTTCGTTTCGGGTGCACCGGCTAAGGTTGTTGAGATGGAACAGGCTAAGAAGGCGGATGCTGAGGGTAAGATCAAGGCTCTCCAGGAGCAGATTGCTGCTTTGAGCTAGGATTCTTTTTTTGCTAAATTGAGCTAAGAATGGGGTAGATTGATTGGGTTGACCATCTTTCTACCCTGTTTTTTTGTATTATTTCTTTACTTGGGCAGCACTTTGGGGTCGTTCTAATGAAGAAATTCCCCTTTGTGGGGGAATTTCTGGACAAAAGTTTTTGGGGTGTGGGGCTTTTTTCAAAAAGCCTCACAGTTCCCTGCGGTCTAAGGCTTTTGTATCATAGTCTTTTCGTTCTCGCCCCCCACCCGACAAAAAAACCTTGTCGAGTCTTCGACAAGGTTTCGGGGGGGGCGCAAAGTATTATTAGGGAAGATATGGAATGTTCTCGGACGGCTGTCGGTGTGGCTCGTAAGC